>JAZSHG010000248.1:0-4036 GCA_045533135.1 Acutalibacteraceae bacterium | reverse complement strand
CAGTGATCACAGGCATCGGATTGATCTGCTGAGTATTGGTGATGATGACACCACCATTTTTGAGATATTCTGTCCAACGAGCGGCTTCCAAAAGCTCAAAGGAAACGATAAAATCGGCCTGCCCCTTATCGATAATGGGGGAGTAGACCTTGTCGCCAAAGCGGACATAGGTAACAACGCTACCGCCGCGCTGGCTCATACCGTGAACCTCAGATACTTTGATATCATAGCCCTTGGTGAGTAGCAGACGCCCGAGCAGTTTGGAAGCCAAAAGGCTGCCTTGTCCGCCGACGCCGACGATCATAACATTTTTGGTTTCCATACTTACACCTCCATGGGCGCTTGCAGCGCATCAAATTTGCAAAGTTGCTTACAGACACCGCATCCGGTGCAAAGGGTGTTGTCGATACTCGCTTTGCCATCCACAATGCTGATAGCAGGGCAACCGATGCGCATGCACATTTTACAGTTGCGGCACTTATCGGCGTCCACAACCAGCGGCGCACTGTGCTTAACATATTTGAGCAGGGCACAGGGGCGGCGAGAAATGATGACCGAAGGTTCATCAACAAGCAGCTCTTCTTTGATAGCCGTCTCACAAGCGGCCAGATCATAAGGATCAACCACACGCACACGGTTGATACCTACTGCGCGGCAAAGTGTTTCCAGATCGATCTTGGAACTGGGATCGCCCTTTAAATTAAAGCCGGTAGTGGGGTTTTGCTGGTGTCCCGTCATACCCGTGATGGAGTTGTCGAGAATGATGACCGTCGTGTTGGATGCGTTGTAGGAGATATTCACCAGACCGGTGATACCTGAATGCATAAAGGTGGAACCACCGATAACTGCCACTGTCTTGTGATCAACCGCACCGTCTTGCGTTTTCGCAAAGCCGTGTAAGCCCGAAATAGACGCGCCCATACAAATGGTTGTATCAAGTGCCGCAAGTGGGGGAACAGCACCTAAAGTGTAGCAGCCGATGTCACCCAAAACGGTGATTTTATTCTTCGCAAGCGTATAGAAGAGACCGCGGTGGGGGCAACCGGCGCACATAACAGGCGGACGAGCAGGAATTTCGTTGTCAAGTTTCACGCCGGCAGGCGCAGACAAACCCATCTTTTCAGAAACGATATTTTGGCTAAGCTCATCAATGCAAGGGAACAATTCTTTGCCTGTTACAGCTATACCAAGATCGCGGCAATGCGATTCAATGAAGCCGTCAAGCTCCTCCACAACGACCACTTTGTCAACAGTGGCGGCAAAATCAATCAGCTTCTGTTTCGGCATAGGCCAGATCATGCCCAGTTTCAACACGGGATAGGTGTCGCCAAACACCTCTTTCACATACTGATAGGAAGTGGAGGAGGTGATGATGCCAATATCCTTCTGCTTGCCATCCTCTAAGCGGTTGACAGAGGCAGTCTCAGCATATTCCACCAGAGCCGCTGTGCGCGCCTCAACAACAGGGTGACGACGCTTGGCGTTGCCGGGCATCATGATATATTTTTGCGGTGTTTTCTCATAAGTCTTCATATGTTCTTCGCGCTCTGCAGTTTCCACCACACTTTGCGAGTGAGATACACGTGTGCACATTTTCAAAAGCACAGGGGTGTCAAACTGCTCAGAAATCTCATAGGCAAGTTTGGTAAATGCCAAAGCTTCTGCAGAATCCGAAGGCTCCAGCATCGGGATTTTGGATGCCTTCGCATAATATCGGGAATCCTGCTCATTTTGAGAGCTGTGCATACCCGGATCATCGGCGACACCGATGATCATACCGGCATTGACACCGGTATAGGCGATCGTAAAGAGCGGATCAGCAGCGACGTTCAAGCCAACATGCTTCATACCGCAGAAGCTACGGCTTCCTGCAAGAGAGGCGCCAAAAGCCGCCTCCATAGCCACCTTTTCGTTAGGCGCCCACTCTGCATAAACTTCCTTGTATTTTGCCACCGCTTCGGTGATCTCTGTGCTGGGGGTACCGGGATAACTGGAAACGAAACGGCAGCCAGCCTCAAAAAGGCCGCGCGCCACAGCTTCATTTCCAAGCATCAAAGTCTTCATTGTATTTGCTCCTCCTTCGGTTGACGTTTAAAACATTCAAAAACAGAATCGACATAGACACTGTCAATTTTTTTGGTAAGTAAGCTGACAACCGGAACGATAATCAGACCTACCAACATACAAAATGTACCAGCATTGATGGGAGAGCGCAAAATTGTCGGGAAATATTTCCCAAACAGGATATTGGCAACCATGACCACGGTAGAAAAGCCAAAGTTTACCCAAACAGCCGCCTTGGTAACCTTCTTCCAATAAAGGCCATATAAAAACGGTGCCAAGAAGGCACCTGCAAGCGCGCCCCAGGATATACCCATCAATTGTGCAATAAAGGTAACGTTGGAATTATACTGTACAATAGCAATGACGACAGAGATCGCAATGAACACAAGAATCAACAGGCGAATGGTTAGCAACTGCTTCTTTTCGTTCATATTCTTCGAGATCTTTTCTTTGATAAAATCCAACGTAAGGGTTGAGCTGGATGTCAATACCAAAGATGACAAGGTAGACATTGATGCGGACAAAACCAAAATAATAACAATTGCGATCAAAATAGGGGAGAGATCGGAAAGCATCGCAGGGATAATGGCATCATAGCCTTCTGCTGTCACATCAACACGATTCGCAAACAAGCGTCCAAATCCGCCAAGGAAATAACATCCGCCGGCAACGATCAACGCGAAAATTGTTGAAATAACCGTTCCCTTGACAATCGCCTTCTCGCTCTTTATGGCATAGAACTTTTGCACCATTTGCGGCAATCCCCACGTACCAAGAGAGGTCAAAAGCACGACACCCAAAAGTCCAATGGGATCAGGCCCAAAGATCGAAGCGAACACACCGGTTTCGCCGCCATTTACCGCAGGATCGGAAACCTCGCCCAAAGTTTTTAATGCTTCCATCAAACCGCCCTGGCCTTTGAGCACAGCAACAATAACCGTTATAATGCCGCCGACCATAATAAGGCCTTGGACGAAATCGTTGATTGCCGTTGCCATGTATCCGCCGGCAATTACATAAATGCCTGTGAGTACCGCCATAACAATGACACATATTGAATAGTCAATGTTAAAAGCCATACCAAAAAGGCGGCTAAGACCATTATACAACGAAGCCGTGTAAGGAATCAAGAAAATAAATATCAATGCAGAAGAAGCAAGCTTAAGTTTTTGACTCTGGTAACGTGAAGCGAAAAACTGTGGCATGGTAGCACTGTTGAGGTGTTGCGTCATCACGCGTGTGCGACGCCCCAGGATTACCCACGCCAACAATGAACCAAGCAAAGCATTGCCAACGCCGGCCCAGGCCGCGGCAACGCCATATTTCCAACCAAATTGACCGGCATAGCCAACAAAAACAACAGCCGAAAAATAGGACGTGCCATAGGCAAATGCAGTCAGCCACGGACCAACGTTACGCCCACCTAAAACAAATCCATTCACATCTGTGGCGTGTTTACGGCAATAAAGGCCAATAAAGACCATTACGCCGAAAAACACAACGAACATAGATACTTTAATAATGGTATCCCACATAATTGTCCCTCCAATCAACCGTTGATTTGCACCTCGACCAAACGCCCTTTGCAATACTTTTCACGCAGCACAGGCTTCTCAATTTTACCTGTCGGGTTGCGCGGAACGCGGTCAAATACAATTTTGCGGGGACGCTTGTAGCGCGGCAATTTTTGGCAGAAGGCATCAATTTCCGCTTCATCGCACATGACGCCTTCTTTTAACTCAATAATTGCAGCGGCAATCTCGCCTAAGCGCGTATCGGGAAGACCGATAACCGCCACATCCTTAATCTTATCATAACTACGCAGATAGTCCTCGATCTGCACAGGATAGAGGTTCTCTCCACCGGTAATAATGACATCCTTTTTGCGATCGACCAGATAGATGAAACCATCCTCATCCTCGCGCGCCATATCTCCGGTAAACAGCCAGCCGTCCTTGAGAACCTGCTCAGT
>JAZSHG010000262.1:0-3760 GCA_045533135.1 Acutalibacteraceae bacterium | reverse complement strand
GACGCCATTGCAGCCCGATAAACCTTTTGTACGTTTGGCAGTGCACACGGCCGAAGTCCTTCCGCGCCTGCGCGTGTGGTTACAGCGTCTGTCTCGATGGCAACAGGAGGGGATTCCCACCGCCGCTGTTGTGGGCGTTGCGGCGGCATATATGCAGGATGCAAGAGTGCTTGCATCGGCATACCGTAAAGTGGAAACGGTTATAGCAGAAAAGGGGGAAGAACCCCCTTTTTGGGCTTTGCTTGCCTTTTGGGACGACACGCAAAAGCACCACCCTCCCACACCGGCGGTTGCGTTTGTGCCGTGGCCGTTGTATCCTTTGCGCGGCGGCAATATGGTTCGTCTGACCGACAGTACGTTACTTTATGGTGTGATACGCCCTCAAAGTGAGTGGCTGGTATTGCGCTATGGCGGTCGTTTGTGGTCATTATGCCACGCCAAACGCACACCAAACGGCTACAAGGGGCGTGCGGATGATCTGTTGGTGAGCGTTCGGGTGGAGGAACTGCCGCAAGGACGCCGTTATCACGTAACCTTGCGTACCGACAAGCCGCCCTCCAAAACGGTGGAGATAGCGTTATATACCGAGCCTGTGCTGGCACGTGACCCAAGGCAGAGCGCACGCCTGCTGTCACAGTGGGATAGTGAGGTAGGGAGGCTGACGGTAATGGGCGCCGAAGGAAACAGCTTATGGATACAGGGAGAACAGGCCTTTGGCTTTACTTGTGACCGTGCCGCATTTTGGATGGGCGACTGGCAAAACTATCGCGCTTGCCCTTTGGCGTTTCCTGCCGCGTCGGTGGCGGTGCGATGCAAGCTACGCCCTAAAAAACGCGAAACCGCAGTTTTGGAGTGGGGCTGGTATGGCAAAGGCTGGTAAAAAGGACGTAAATGGAGGAAATTTCCGCTTTAGGGCGGTTAAAGGTTGACGAGGAGCGCCTTTCTGTTGTAAAATAGACACGATATGCTTGCCACTGGGCGAGCAGTGCAGAAAGGGGCAACATAATGAGAGATTATATTGCTTTCCCACAATTGGGTTGGGATTTTTCTATTTCTGATACGATAGCGGAGTTTAACCTGCTTGGCATGGAGTTTTCGATCAAGTGGTATGTGGTGCTGGTGTTGTTGGGCTTTTTGCTGGCGTTTATCTATGCCTACGCGCGTATTCGGAAGTTCGAGCTTGATCCTGACCGTATGTTTGACGTGGTTATTGTCAGCACGATCGTGGGAATCCTTGGCGCACGCCTTTATTATGTGCTTTTTGCACCGGAAGAGTTGCGAGAGCTGTATTTTGCCGATCCGTTGCAAATATTGTTTATGTGGGATGGCAATTTCAGCTTGTTTGGCGGTTTGCTCACCGCCTTTTTGACGGCCGCGTTGATGTGCCGATTGCGCAAAGTGGATACATGGGCGATGCTGGATCTGGGTGCGATCGGGTTGCTGATCGGACAAGCCGTGGGGTGTTGGGGTGACTTTTTCCATCAAACGGCATTTGGTACCAATACCGATCTCCCCTGGGGTATGACAGGTTCTGAGATCCTGTTTGGAAAGTCGGATGCGTACAATCCTTTGCAACCGGTGCATCCCACTTTTTTGTATGAGTTTTTATGGTGTGTTTTAGGCTTTGTGCTGTTGCATCTGCTTTCGCAAAAATGCTACAAGTTCAAAGGACAACTGTTTGGCACGTATCTTGTTTGGTATGGTTGCGGACGGTTCGTTATAGAAGGGCTTTATGTTGACAGCCTGTATTTGGGCACGATGCGGATATCGCAGGTGTTTGCAGTGCTTTCGGTGATTATCGGCGCACTGGTGCTGATTTTGCGTAACGCCAAACAAAATGAGTCCTCCAAAGAACTGCCGGCAGATGAACCGTCTGCTTACAGCTATCTGCTGGACGATGAGGAAGAACAGGCGGACGTACCGCAAGATGAAGAAAAAGAACCTGTGTTGGCAGAAGAGGAGGTATAATATGGCGATCATTTTAGACGGCAAAGCAACTGCGGCGCAAATCCGTAGTGAGGTGGCGGCAAAAACGGCGGCACTCAAAGAAAAAGGCATCACTCCCGGCCTGGCGGTTATTTTGGTGGGGGATGATCCTGCTTCGCGTATTTATGTGAATAACAAGAAAAAAGCCTGCGCCGAGGTGGGTTTCTATTCTGAGGAGATCGCACTTCCTGCAACCACAACACAGGAAGAACTGCTGGCAGTGGTGGATGAGCTCAATCGCCGTCCCGATATCCACGGCATTTTGTGTCAGTTGCCCCTGCCCAAACCGTTGGATGACAAAGCGGTTATCGCCGCGATTTCGCCCGAAAAGGACGTGGACGCTTTCCACGCAGTCAATGTCGGCCGTATTATGCTGGGCGAGTATCGCTTTTTGCCCTGTACTCCTGCCGGCGTGATGGAGCTTTTGCATCGTGCAGGCATTTCCCCTGCAGGTAAGACCTGCGTGGTAGTTGGTCGTAGCAATATCGTTGGTAAACCGATGGCCATGCTGTTGCTTCACGAGAACGGCACAGTAACGGTATGCCATTCGCGCACGCCCGATCTGGCATCGGTATGCCGCCAGGCGGATATCTTGGTCGCGGCGGTTGGTCGCGCTCGCTTGATCACCGCGGATATGGTCAAACCCGGTGCAGTGGTTGTGGATGTGGGTATGAACCGTGACGAAAACGGCAAGCTGTGCGGCGACGTAGATTATGACAACGTGGCGCCGCTTGCCAGCTATATCACCCCTGTCCCCGGTGGTGTTGGCCCGATGACCATTGCGATGCTGATGCAAAACACCCTTACAGCCGCCGGCGGTTGATGTAAAAAATCCCATCTGTGCTTGACAATGGGAGAGTGGTCGGGTATAATATAACGAATGGGAGCGTTTGCGGTTAGGCGAACGCGAAAGGAGAACACGATTATGGCGAAACAGACTGTAATTACAACTGCCGGCCTTAAAGCGTTGGAGGCGGAACTGGACGAGCTCAAGTCCGTCAAACGTAATGAAATTGCCGAGAAAATTAAAGTAGCGCGCTCTTTCGGCGACTTGTCCGAAAACAGCGAATATGACGAAGCCAAAAACGAACAGGCTATCATCGAAGCCCGTATTGCCGAGCTGGAAGCGCAACTGAAAAATGTGCGCATTCTGGACGAGAGCGAATTGGTGGGCAACAAGGTTTATGTTGGTTCTACTGTACGTCTCAAACATATGGGTACCGGCAAAGAAGTGACCTATAAGATCACCGGTGCGACCGAAGCTGATGTTATGAGCGGTAGTATCTCTGATGAATCTCCTGTCGGTGCAGCCCTTTTGGGCCACGAGCAGGGTGAAACCGTGGAGGTTGAAATCCCCAGTGGTGTGGTGTTCTATACCATTTTGGAGGTTTCCCGCTAATTGGAAGCTGCAGGCGGGCATGGTGTGAACCGTGCCCGTTTTCTGATAGAGAGGATGTTTGTCAATGAGTGAAAATACCCCTGTTACTGAAGAAATGTCTGCCCAACAGCTCAGCGAGCTGTTACAGGTGCGACGCGATAAACTCACTACCCTGCAAGAGGCAGGTAAAGACCCCTTTGTGGTGACCAAATATGATTTTGATGCCCAAAATGCCGACATTCGCGCGAATTTTGAGCAGATGGAAGGCAAAACAGTCAAGATTGCCGGACGCATGATGAGCCGCCGTATTATGGGTAAAGCCAGCTTCTGTGATGTGCGTGACGGCTCTGACCGTATGCAGGTCTATGTGCGCCGTGATGATGTGGGCGAAGATGT
>JAZSHG010000186.1:0-3115 GCA_045533135.1 Acutalibacteraceae bacterium | reverse complement strand
ACGATCCGACTTGTGTAATTTTGCCCACCGAATTATACAACGGGTTATATTTATGCCGTGATATTACTCCTTGTTGCGTAAAAAATCGCGAAAAAGGCTTTGCAGGTGTGAAAAATTATGCTATACTTAAAGGTGCGAAATCATAGCAAAGGGAGAGAGCCATGGGAAAGGTCATTGCCATCGTAAACCAAAAGGGCGGCGTGGGCAAAACCACCACTGCGATCAATTTGGCGGCGGCTGTCGCCAAGGCAGGCAAGCGGTGCTTGCTCATTGACCTTGATCCGCAGGGCAATGCCACCAGCGGTGTGGGCATTGACAAGCGCACCGTCAAGCTCTCGACCTATGAACTGCTTTTGGGGCAGGCCTCGTTCGAGCAGGTGTGTATCCACACCCCCTATCTCAACCTTGACGTGTTGCCGTGCAGTATGCAGCTGGCCGGTGCCGAGGTGGAGCTGGTGGATATGGAACGCCGCAAAAACCGACTGCGTGCCGCGCTGGCCAATGCACGCAGTCAATATGATTTCCTGTTTATCGACTGTCCGCCCTCTTTGGGGCTTTTGACACTCAACGCCCTGTGCGCGGCAGATACGGTGATTGTGCCGATCCAGCCGGAATATTTTGCGCTGGAAGGTCTGTCGCAGTTGACGGGCACCTTGCGCCGTATTCGGCAACAGGACAACCCCCCTCTGGAGCTGGAGGGTGTGCTGTTCACGATGTTTGACGGGCGGCTCAATCTGACACAACAGGTGGCAGGCGAAGTCAAGCGCTTTTTCCCACGCAAGGTGTTTGCCACCACCATTCCGCGCAGTGTGCGCCTGTCCGAAGCCCCCGGCTTTGGACAACCCATTTGCTATTATGACGGCGGTTCTCGCGGCGCAGTGGCGTATGATGCCCTCGCGGCGGAGCTGTTACAACATTGAGGTGAAGTACGTATGGCGGCGAAAAAAGGCGGTCTGGGCAAGGGTTTGGACGCGCTGTTCGGTGAGAACACACTCGACACCGACGGTAACGTGACCACTTTGCGCCTGACAGACATTGAACCCAACAAGGATCAGCCCCGTAAACAGTTTGACGAAGAAGCGCTGTCGGAGCTGTCACAATCCATCGCCCAACACGGCGTGTTGCAACCCCTTTTGGTGCGCCCGATGACCAACGGCACCTATCAGCTGGTCGCCGGCGAACGCCGCTGGCGTGCCGCACGTATGGCAGGGCTGGTGCAGGTACCTGTGGTTATCCGCGAGATGACCGAAAAAGAGGCGGCACAGCTCGCGCTGATCGAAAACTTACAACGCCAGGACTTAAATCCTATGGAAGAAGCCATCGGCTATCAAACGCTGATGAACAACTACGGCTTAACGCAAGAAGAGACCGCGCGCGTGGTCAACAAGTCACGTCCGGCGGTGGCCAACGCGTTGCGTCTGCTGAATCTCCCCGAAAGTGTCACCGAGCTGGTGGCGTCCGGCAAGCTGTCAGCAGGTCACGCACGCACGGTGCTGTCTTTCCCCTCCGCTCAGCAGGAGGAGGTCGCCAAGCAGGCCGCGCTGACAGGGCTGTCGGTGCGCCAACTGGAAAAGATGGCCAAAGCGGCGACCAAACTGCCCAAAGCCCCTACTGCTGTGGCAACGCGCGACAGCTTTTATAACGAAGTGGAATTGGCGCTCGCACAAAGCTTGGGACGGCGCGTGACGGTGACCGCTTCGGGCAAGGGCGGCAAGCTCACGGTGGAATTTTATGATAATGACGATCTCAAAGCGCTCGCCAATGCGTTGGCGCCCGACAACTGATCGCGGTATAAAAAGGAGAAATGTGTTATGTTGGACATCAAACTGGTACGTGAAAATCCGCAACGTGTAAAAGATGCGATGCGTAGCCGTAACAAGGATATGGACGCGGTGGTGGACGAACTGCTCGCCCTCGACGTACAGCGCCGTGAGGCGATCGCGCAGTCCGAAGCGCTCAAAGCGGAGCAAAATCAGATCAACAAACAGATCCCTGCGCTCAAAAAGCAGGGTGAGGATGTATCTGCACTGCTCGCCAAGATGAAGGAGGCGTCTGCCGAAAGCAAGCGTCTGTCTGCCTTGGTCACCGAGCTGGAGCAAAAACAGCGCGATCTGCTGCTCACCATCCCCAACATTCCTCACGAAAGTGTGCCTGTCGGCAAGGATGACAGCGACAACGTGGAGCTGCGCAAAAACGGCACGCCGCCCACCTTTGATTTTGAGCCGAAGCCTCACTGGGATATCGGCAAGGAGCTGGGGATCCTTGATCCCGACACCGCCGCGAAGCTGACCGGCACCCGTTTCCATTTCTATAGGGGCCTCGGCTCCCGTTTGGAGCGCGCGATCATCAACTTCTACCTCGACACCCACACCGAACACGGCTATACCGAGGTGTTCCCCCCCTATATGGTCAACCGCGCATCCATGACCGGTACCGGTCAGCTCCCCAAATTTGAGGAGGATGCGTTCCACCTCTCCAACGAGGATTACTTCCTCATCCCCACCGCCGAGGTGCCTGTGACCAATATGTACCGCGACGATATCATCTCCGAGCCGTTGCCGCTCAAATTCTGCGCCTATTCTGCCTGCTTCCGTGCAGAGGCAGGCTCTGCCGGCCGCGATACACGCGGACTGATTCGCCAGCATCAGTTTAACAAGGTGGAGCTGGTGAAATTTGCCGATCCCGAAACCAGCTATGACGAGCTCGAGAGCCTGACCAACGATGCTGAGCGCGTGCTCGCGGCTTTGGGTCTGCCCTATCGTGTGGTGTGCCTGTCTTCGGGCGACTTGGGCTTCTCTTCTGCCAAGACCTATGATATTGAGGTGTGGATGCCCTCTTATAACCGCTACGTGGAGATCTCGAGCTGTTCCAACTTTGAGGATTTCCAGGCGCGCCGCGCCGCCATCCGCTTCAAAAAAGCGCAGGGCGACAAGGCACAGCTGGTGCACACCCTCAACGGCTCGGGTGTGGCTGTCGGCCGCACCGTGGCGGCGATTTTGGAAAACTACCAAAATGCCGACGGCACTGTGACTATCCCTGAGGTCCTGCGCAAATATATGGGCACCGACAAGATCGGTTGAGCGCGGTTGTGATAAGATGATAAACCCCCGATGCG
>JAZSHG010000195.1:0-5969 GCA_045533135.1 Acutalibacteraceae bacterium | reverse complement strand
ACAGCATTTTCAGGCATAACCGCCCACTCCTTTTTCGTGATATCAGAATCCAAGTGCCGCAAATTCCGCCTCTGCTTCCTCGGCGGTCATCTCGCCCATATCGGCTTCATAATCGGCAGGATTCCAAATTTCCGCACGGTTTCCGGCACCGATCACCAGCGCCGCTTTTTCCAGACCGGCATATTCAAGCAGGTGGCGCGGCAACAGGATGCGGCCCTGTGCATCCACCTGCACATCAGCGGCGTTAGAGGCCAAATACCGTTGTAAGCGGCGCGCCTTGGTCATCGGCACATTGGCAAAGCCGGCAACCAAATTGTTCCATTCCTCTTGCGAATAGAGGCACACGCAGTGATCCATCACTGCCGCCGCCACAAAGCACTCGCCCAACTTATCCCGCAGTTTGGCGGGAACAAACACGCGGCCCTTGGCATCAATGGCGTGTTCATATCGACCGGTCAAGCCCCATTCCATCATACCGAGCCGCTCCTTTCTCTCAAATACATTCACCGCACATGTTTTTTCACGGTGTTCTGTGGAAAACTCTGTGGAAAATGTTGAAAACTCACCACTTTCCACCCTTTTGATGCATTTTTGCACCACAATCCACCACTTATACGCCTATTATACAGTAAGTCGCGTAAAAAAGCAAGTGTTGATTGCGAAAATTCTTTGCTTTTTTCGCAAAAATTGTATGCCATTTTTTGACAAATCTACCAATAAAAAACAGGTCGCTTTTTCAAGCGACCCGGTCAATATCTGTCTGCTTTTTTTCACGCGGAAACAGGGTGCATACCGCCCCGTTGCACAAGAGCCCTATCACGCCGCCATCCACACCTGCCGGCTGTTTAAGACATAGATTCCACACCACGGTTGCCACAAAGCCTGCCGCCATGCCCCACCAAAACCCTTTCGGTGAAAGTGACCAGCCTGCAAATGCCGCCGCCAGTGGTGCCAACAAAAGTGGGCACCAAAACGCGTAGGCTGTCATCAAAATGGAAAACACATCCTTAAGCACGAGTGCCATCAGTACACCAACCAAGCCCGTGGCGATATTGGCAAGCCGCATCCCCCAAAGCTGTCCTTTGGGCGACAGCGGAAGCCATGGCAAAACGCCGTCGGCAATCAGGCCAACGGTGGCACTGTTGAGAAAGCTGTCAGACGCCGACAGAAGTATCGACACCATCGCCGCCATGACCAATCCGCGTACCCCTACAGGCAATACGGCACGTATGAGTGCGGGCATCGCCTGTGCGCTGTCAGGTGTTACCTTAAGAGCAAAGGCCACCAGACCGATAAGCCCTGTCATCACAAAAAACGGCGCCGAAAACAGGCCGCTCCACAGTGTGCCTTTGGCGGTAGCCGCGGCATTTTGGCCCACCAACAGCCGCTGTGTATACGGCGGTGCAAGCGCTTCGCCCAGCGCCATCGCCAAGAACATAGACACAAATGCCGCAGGCGTAAATGTGTTGAGTGGATTGAGATAGGCCTCCGGTACCGCTTCCCAAAGCGCGCCCCAGCCGCCGCAAGCACGCACACCTGCAAACAGCAAAAGCGGCATACCTGCCGCCATAAGAATAAACTGCAGGATATCCGCCACGATCACCGATTGCAAGCCGCCGAAGGTGGTATACGCCAGCACCACTGTTGCGCCAATCAGCACCCCGGCTGTCGGCGATATCCCTGTCAGTTGATGCAATACCACCCCCATCGTTTCCATCTGCGCTCCCACCACACCTGCACAGCATAAAAAAGACAGCCACCCCGTCACAATGCGTGCACGCCGTCCATACATCTTCTCCATCACGCCGCCGACCGTGGACACACCGACAAAGCGCCCCACGCCGGGCACTAACCTTCGGGCAATATAAATCATAGAAAGGCTAAATCCCAAAAGCGCGCAGGTGGTACCAATACCCGATGAAAATGCCGCGGCGGCATTCCCCGAAGAGTAGCCGCCGCCAACATAGGAGGCGGAAAGCGTGGCAAAAATCACCCACGGGCCGTAGGTTTTCTCTCCTGCCGAAAAGCTCTCTCCGCTTTTGACACGTCTGCCGCTCCACAGCGCCATACCGGCCAACAGCACCACGTATCCCACCACAATCGCACCATCCACAACCGCTTGCCAGCTCATCCTCTCTCCCCTTTTCGCACCCGTCGCCTTTTTGCCGCATAGGCTATCATAGAAGGGGTTTTACGCCCTGCTTTTATCATACGAAAAGGAGAGAAAAAGTATGAGTACATTTTATCCGTTGTCCCACTTGTGCGTAGGACAGACGGGTGTTATACGCCGTATGACCGTTGACAGCAGTTTAAGACGGCGATTACAAGATTTGGGACTGTTGTGCGGACGCAGCATCGTCTGTTTGCATCGCGCGCCATGGGGAGGCCCTGCCGCCTACGGTGTTTGCAACACCGTATTGGGACTGCGCAAACAGGATGCGGCGCGCATTTTCATCGAGCCCGAAGGAGGAGATGTCCCATGAGGTCAAGCGCTTGCATTGACGGCACGATCGCCTTGGCAGGCAACCCCAACGTGGGAAAAAGCACTCTGTTTAATGCCCTGACAGGCCTGCGCCAGCACACAGGCAACTGGGCTGGTAAAACCGTTTGCCAGGCCGAAGGTATTTGCCGTTTTCAAAACAAGCAGTACCGCTTGGTAGATCTGCCGGGCATGTATTCTCTCTACACACGTTCAGAGGAAGAGGCCTGCGCGGCACAGTTTTTGGAAAACAGCGACCTATTGGCTACAGTCGTTGTCTGCGATGCCACCTGTCTCGAACGCACGCTGTTTTTGGCATTACAAATTGCCGAGCGCACGCCGCGCGTTGTCATTTGCATCAACCTGTTGGACGAAGCACGCAAAAAAGGCATCCTCATCAACACGGCACTATTGGCAAAGCGGCTGGGGTTGCCTGTTGTGGGCGTTTGTGCGCGTAAAAAGCAAGGGTTTGACCGCCTGTTTGCGGCCGTACAGGCACAATCTGCCGCCGAGCGCATCTCCTGCATCGCGCCGCGCACCGCCATCATAGAAAACGCGCTATCGCGTCTGACCGCCATCGGTTACAGCCGTGGTGCCGCCTCACGCCTGCTGGCAGAGGAATCACCGACGCTTGCCGCGGCGCAGGCGGCGGTAACCTATTGCACCGCGCGTGGCGTTACCGCCGCCGAGCGCGCTGACGCGGAAGTAACCGCCATTGCACGCGCCGCCCACGAATTATGTGCCGAAGCTGTCACCGTTGGCGATGACATACGCCAAAACCGTGACCGCCGCATAGATCGCATAGTTTTGGGGAAATACACCGCTCTGCCGTTGATGCTCCTTCTGTTTTGCCTGCTGTTTTGGATCACCGTCAGCGGTGCCAACCGTCCATCACAATGGCTCTCACAAGGGCTTTTCGCTTTGGAGACGCCCCTGTGGGAATTTTTTAACGATATTGGTATCCCTTCCGTTGCCGCCGACGCGCTTGTCTACGGCGTTTTCCGCGTGGTGGCTTGGGTGGTGTCGGTGATGTTGCCGCCAATGGCCATATTCTTTCCGCTATTCACCCTTTTGGAGGACTTCGGCTACCTGCCACGCATCGCGCTATCGTTAGACGGCGGCTTTCGGCGTGCAGGCACCTGTGGCAAACAGGCACTCACCATGTGTATGGGGTGCGGCTGTAATGCCGCAGGCGTCACAGGTTGTCGCATCATCGATTCGCCGCGCGAGCGCGCGATCGCGGTGGTGACCAATGCCTTTATCCCTTGCAATGGCCGCTATCCCCTGCTGATCACGCTGTCTTCCATGCTGTTTGCAGGTTTTGCCGCGTGGTCAGGGTTACAAGCCGCCGTCACGCTGACGCTACTGATCGTGCTGTGCGTAGCGCTCACGCTATTGGTATCGCGCTTACTGTCGCTCACCCTTTTTCGGGGACTTTCCTCCTCGTTTGTGTTGGAGCTGCCACCTTATCGCACGCCACAGGTCGGTCGCGTACTGGTACGTTCACTTCTTGATCGCACACTGTTCGTACTGGGACGCGCCGTAGCCGTTGCCGCACCGGCAGGACTGCTCATTTGGCTTGCCGCCAACATCCCCATTGGCAACACCACTGTGTTGCTGGAGACCGCCGCATTTTTGGAGCCTGTCGGCGCCTTTTTCGGCTTGGATGGCATCATCTTACTGGCATTTATTTTTGGGTTTCCTGCCAACGAGCTGGTGATTCCGCTGATGGCAATGATGTATATGTCATCAGGCACCCTCTCGGAAGTCGGAAACACCGCCGTTTTGCGCAGCTTATTTGCCCAGAACGGCTGGACCACACTCACCGTACTCAACACCATTATCTTTTGCCTGTTTCATTGGCCTTGCTCGACCACCTGCATCACTGTGTGGAAGGAAACACGCAGTGTCAAGCAGACAGTGGTCGCTGTGTTACTTCCTACCGCCGTGGGGCTTTTGCTCTGCCTTGCCACGCGCTTGCTATTCTCGCTGTGGGGCGGATAATAAAAAGACCGACAGGCAATAGCCTGTCGGTCTTTTTGTTACAAAGTGATACCAAATATCTTGCACGCGTTATCGCACAGCATACGGCGGTTTTCCTCCTCGGAAAAGCCCAGCGACAACAGGTAGTCCAGTTCAGGAGTGGCCGGCCACATCGGGTGGTCCGTACCAAACAGCACGCGATCTGTACCAAAAGCAGTAATCAGCGCTTTGGCGTGGTCCTTTTCCATAAAGGCAAAGGACGAGGAGCTGTCCACATAGAAATTCGGCAGTCCTGCCAGCTTTTCCGCCGCCTCATCCCACACCGACCAGCCGCCCAAATGGGCTCCCACCACTGTAAGGCCCGTGTAGATCTCCATCACGGGGAGCAAACGGTTGGGGTTGGAATAGTCATAGCGACTGTCACCCGTGTGCAACAGAATGGGGAGCTTTTCTCGCTCACACAGCTCATAAATTTTCAGACAACGGTAGTCATCGATCTTGAACTGTTGAATATCGGGGTGCAACTTGACGCCATGGAGCCCCAGCTCCAAAATATGCGCCACATCCCCGGCCAAATCGGTGCTGTCGGGATGCAACGTACCAAGGCCTGTCAGTTTACCACCGCTTTGTGCCACTGTTTCGGCAATAAAACGGTTGATGCTGTTCACCTGTTTGGGCGCTGTCGCCACAGACTGCACAACATAGTGGTCGATACCTGCTTTATCCCCTTCTGCCATCATCGTTTCCACGGTGCCGTCAAACGCGGAATGCAAGCCATAGAAATTGTCAGTGCCTGCCACCGCACGCGAGGCGATCTGGTGGGTGTAGATATGGCAGTGGGCATCGATGACGGTGTAGGTATTGTTAAGCATCAGGCCGTCACCACGCTGTTCGCTTTGTGCAGACCGAGTTTCTCGACCGCATCTTCACGCATTTTGTATTTGAGGATCTTGCCGGCGGCATTCATCGGGAAGCTGTCTACGAAGTCGATATAACGCGGCACCTTGTGGCGCGCCATATTGGCGGCGATATAGGCTTTCATCTCATCGGCGGTCATCGTTTCTCCCTCTTTGAGGATGATACACGCCATAATCTCCTCACCATACTGCTCATCAGGCACGCCGATGACCTGCACGTCACTGACCTTCGGATGGGTATAGATAAACTCCTCAATCTCCTTCGGGTAGATGTTCTCACCACCGCGAATGATCATATCCTTAAGGCGGCCGGTGATACGGAAATAACCCTCGGGCGTACGGCACGCCAAATCTCCCGTGTGCAGCCAGCCGTCTTTGTCGATGGCGGCAGCGGTTTCGCGCGGCATTTTGTAATAGCCCTTCATCAGGTTATAGCCGCGCGCCAAGAACTCGCCCGTGACCTCGTCGGGGCATTCCTCACCCGTTTCGGGGTTGACGATCTTGCACTCAATTTCGGGCAGTGGCGCACCAACAGTACCCACACGCACTTCGATGGGATCATTGGTGGAGCTCATCGTGCAACCGGGGGA
>JAZSHG010000115.1:0-6592 GCA_045533135.1 Acutalibacteraceae bacterium | reverse complement strand
AACAGCAGACACTGCGACGGACCAATGCCGTCGAGGGTGGGTATATCGTATAGATAGAATATGTCAGCAGAAAAAGTTACATCGTTGTAACCTTTTCTTATTATACACGAAAATCGCGAAAAAGCAAGGTCTTTTGGCAATATTGTAACAATACACACTATTTTCTTTGCCATATTCCGCAAAATTTTAGTGCAATTACAACAAATGCCACTGTTTTGCCACTGCAGGGATTGGCATTTTTCCCATTTTCTGCCACCACTTGCCACGTCAAAAGGATTATGATACACTTATAAAAAACGCGAAAGGTGGCGATCGGCTTTGCCCTTGCGAAAACTTCACATATTAGCGGCCGGCTTGTTGCTTGCGGTATGCATTTTGGCGGTACAAAGCACACCGCCACGCGTGCGCACCCTCTCATATGAGCCACCGGCAAGTGCCGATCCACTTTCGGGCGAGCTATGCTTGAACACGGCTACTGTCGAGCAGCTCAGCATCCTGCCGCAGTTGGGCACTACTCTTGCTACGCGCATCGTGGATTATCGTGAGCGTCATCACGGTTTTGATCATATCGACGAGCTTTTGCTGATAGATAATATCGGCGAAGACCGATTGGCGCTGTGGCGGCCTTTTCTGTATTTAGGCGTTTGGAGGGAGACCGATGACTAAAATATTGTTTGTATGTTTGGGAAACATCTGCCGTTCACCAATGGCGGAAATGATTTTTCGCCACCTGGCGGAAAAGGCCGGACACGCAGGTGCCTTTTTCATTGACTCCGCAGGTACCAGTGACGAGGAGGAGGGCAATCCTCTCTACTATGCCGCCAAGGAAAAGCTGGTTGCCGAGGGGATCCCCGTTACACCGCACAAGGCGCGGCGCATCACCGCCGCCGACATGGACAGCTTTGACCACATTTTGGTGATGGAGGAGAAAAATCTGCGTGCGCTTTCTCGCCGATTTGGAAATCTACCGCCAAAGGTACGGCGTCTGATGGAGGTAGCAGGTGAGCAAGCGGATGTGGCTGACCCGTGGTATACACGCCGCTTTGATACTGCCTTTAGGGATATTTTACGCGGTTGTGAAGCTTTGCTTGCCGAAATAACGCCACAAAAGCAGTAGGTTTTTGTCGGAACATCTTGTAGTTGCGGAGAATTTATGCTATAATAGATAGGTTGAGATCTTAATTAAAAGGACGATGTCTTATGGGAACACGCGAAAATTTACGAAACATTGCTATCATTGCTCACGTTGACCACGGTAAGACCACCTTGGTGGATCAGATGCTGCGGCAAAGCGGCATCTTCCGTACCAACGAGCAGGTGGCTGAACGAGTGATGGACTCGGGCGATTTGGAGCGCGAGCGCGGCATCACCATTTTGGCAAAAAACACCGCCGTTATGTACGGCGATACCAAGATCAATATTGTGGACACCCCCGGTCACGCCGATTTCGGCGGCGAAGTGGAGCGCATTCTGCTGATGGTGGACGGCGTTTTGCTGTTGGTGGACGCTTTTGAAGGCTGTATGCCGCAAACGCGCTTTGTGCTGAAAAAGGCACTGGGACTCGGCAAGCGCCCTGTTGTGGTCATCAACAAAATTGACCGTGACGGTGCACGCCCTGCCGAGGTTATTGACGAGCTGCTTGATCTGTTTATTGAGCTGGGCGCCGACGAGGATCAACTGGAGTTTCCTGTCATCTATGCATCCGGCCGTGACGGCTATGCCTCTTTGGACCCCAACGTCCGCGAGGGCAATATGACGCCGCTGTTTGAGGCTATTTTGGAGCATGTTCCTGCACCACAGGGCGATGTTGATGGCCCCTTGCAGATCCTTTTCTCCAACATCGACTATGACGACTACGCAGGTCGCATCGGCGTTGGTCGCGTAGAGCGCGGCCGCGTGAAGAACGGACAGGCCGTCACCATTTGCAAAACCGATGGCACTACCGCTTCCGCGCGCATCGGCAAACTGTTCCAGTTTGAGGGATTGCGCCGCGTGGAACATGAAGAAGCGGCCCTGGGCGACCTGGTGGCGGTCACAGGCATTACCGATCTGAACATCGGCGAGACCGCCTGCTCTCCCGAACAGGTAGAGGCTCTGCCCTTTGTGCGCATCGATGAGCCGACCATTTCGAAGCTGTTTATGGTCAACGACAGTCCTTTTGCAGGACAAGAGGGTAAGTTTGTCACCTCTCGCAATCTGCGTGACCGTCTGTTCAAAGAAGTACAGACCAATGTCAGCATGCGTGTGGAGGAAACCGAGTCCACAGACACCTTCAAGGTATCGGGCCGCGGTGAACTGCACCTGTCCATCCTTATCGAAACCATGCGCCGCCAGGGCTTTGAGTTTGCGGTCAGCCGTCCGCAAGTCATCCTCAAAGAAGATGCCGACGGACACGTTTTAGAGCCGATGGAGCTTTTGATGATCGAAGTGCCCGAAAACTACGTGGGCGCGGTGATGGAAAAGCTCGGCTCGCGCAAGGCAGAGATCGTCAACATGGGCACGCGCGACACAGGCGTCTCCCATCTGGAGTTCCGCATCCCGGCGCGTGGACTGATGGGTTATCGCCAGACCTTCCTCACAGACACCAACGGTAACGGCATTATGAACAGTGTCTTTGACGGTTACGAGCCGCACAAGGGTGAGATCCCCCAGCGCGTGCAAGGATCGCTGGTGGTATTCGAAACGGGTGAAACAAGCGCCTATGGCCTCTATAACGCGCAGGATCGCGGCACGCTGTTTGTGGGCGCCGGCGTACCTGTATATGAGGGCATGATCGTTGGCTCCTCCCCCAAAAGCGAGGATATTGCCGTCAACGTGTGCAAGAAAAAGCATGTGACCAATATGCGCGCCGCCGGCTCGGATGAGGCACTTCGCCTGACAACGCCCACCGTGTTGTCTTTGGAACAGTCACTTGAATTCATCAATGACGATGAGCTTGTTGAGATCACCCCCAAAAGTATCCGTCTGCGCAAACGCATTCTCTCCAAGGAACAGCGTATGAAGTTGTATTCTCGTATGAAAAACGGTTAAGGAGTGTTTTGGATGCAAAAATATTATGAAATGACCATCTGCGGTCTTACGCGGCACCTGCCCATCTGCCGCCTGAACGACCATCTGTCGATTGCGGGCTTTGTCATTTTCGGCGATGCCGAGCTGACCGTTGCCGCTGCGGAGGCACTGCTCAAAAAAGCCCCCGATTTTGATGTGATCATCACCGCCGAGGCAAAGGGCATTCCGCTCGCACACGAAATGTCGCGACAGAGCGGCAAAAAATATCTTGTTGCGCGCAAATACCCCAAGCTCTATATGGAAGCCCCTGTCAGTGTCGAGGTGCGCTCTATCACGACCGACAAGGTGCAGACGCTCTATCTTGACGGCCCCGAAATGGCCCTGATGCAAGGCAAACGTGTGCTGCTCATCGACGATGTGATCAGCACAGGCGAATCGCTGGCCGCCTTGGAAGCACTCGTCAAAAACGTCGATTGCGAGATCGTCGGATACGGTTGCATCCTCGCTGAAGGTGACGCCGCCAAACGCGCCGATATTTTCTACCTCGAAGAGTTGCCCCTTTTCTTCGACTAACATTTTCTTAATATAATATTTTACACAGAAAAGTGGTGTACCTGATGAAACGCCCCCTATGGATCTGCGGCATTACTTTTGGGCTGGCGCTCCTACTATCTACCCACTTATCTTTTACAACCCTCATCACTGTTGGCGCTGTTTTACTCATTCTCGCCGTTTTCGCCATAGGGTTACCCGTCTGGCGTAAAACGGCCGCCGCTCCCATACTCTTTTCCGCCTTTGTGGCTACACTGTTGTTTGCTTTGGTGTTCACCTCACAGGTGGAAGCGGTCGGTTCATTCGATAAACGCACGGTTATGGTCGATGCCACCGTTTCGGATATTAGCAACGAGTATTTAGTGGCCACTTCAAACGGCGGTGACCTACCCGAAGACAGCCGTCTGATCGTGTATATGACCACCGACCGCATATTGGTCGGCAGCCATTTGCGCGGCCGCGCTACGGTATACCTGTATGAGGATGAACTGCTACTGCACGGTGCACGACTTTTTACCACCGATACGTTATCTGTTTCCGACGGTGAAGGATTGCGCTGGCAGTTGGCGGTGTGGCAACGCGCACTTTCCGATACCTTTGCCGAGAGCTCCATGCGCGGCATCTTGTCTGCCATGTGTTTTGGCGATACCAGCCACTTATCCGAGGACACATACACGGCTTTTCACCAATCAGGCACCGCGCATCTTCTGTGTGTATCCGGCCTACACCTGTCTATCATTGCCGCCGCGGCACTCGCGATGCTACGCCGTATGCGTCGCCCTTTTTGGATGCGCCCTTTACTGGCAATGCTGTGCGTGCTTTTGTATATGGGGCTCACAGGCTTTCACTATTCGGTTCAGCGTGCCGGCATTATGCAGCTTTTATTCTTGGCCGCACAGTTGTTTCGGCGTGAAGCCGACAGCCGCAATTCGTTGGGCGGCGCACTATTACTTATCTTGCTGTTCGATCCGTTGGCAGTATTTGACGTGGGCCTTTGGATGTCTGTCGCGGCCACCATCGGTATGCTGATTCTGTTTCCGGCTCTGCGCCGCTTTTTGCGCGCACGCTTTTGTCACGGCCAGGGCATTTTCTCTCGTCTAAAAGGCGTTGTCTTGGATGCCTTCGCTGTCAGTCTCTGTGCCTGTGTAGCCATCACCCCTGTGCAGCTGCTGGTGTTTGGCTCCTTCACTTGGGTTGCCCCACTTGTCAACCTATTTGCCGTTCCTGTGGCAACCCCTATCGACATCTGTGGTTGCCTGGCGGCCGTTTTGTCGCAGATTCCATTCCTATTATGGTTATCACAAATAGGCGTGTGGATAGCCACACAGCTATCCCACTATCTATACACCGTTTCCTCTGTCGGTGCATCTATCCCCTATGCCAGCACACAAGTACATGAGGATTGGCTTATTTTGTTCATCCTCGGGCTATATCTACTGATCGGCTTTGGATGGGTGCTTGCCAAAAAGCGCGGCGTTTTGTGCGGTGTGCTTGCCGCATTGCTTATTTTAGCCGCAGGTAGCGGCGCCAACGCGCTTGCCATGCGTGGTGTCACCACACTCACCGTTTTGCCTGCCGAAAACGGCACTGTTTTGTTCTCCGAAGACGAATCCGATCGCATTTTGCTGATCAAAGCAGGTGGCAAGCAGGCTATTAAACAAGCCGCAATGCACTTGCAAGTTCGCGGCATTTATGACATTGACTGGCTTTTGTGGATGCCTGATGAAGGCGGCAACGCAAACGATTTGGCCGCGTTTTTTGACAAGATCGACACCGACCATGTTGCCGTTTCTTCCGATACGGCCCTTCCCATCGTTTGGCCTTCTGACTATCCCACACTGGTCTTCTGGGAAAACGCGCTCTCCCCATCGGCAGAGTGGCGTATCCGACAGCGAAGCGGCTTTTTGCAGATTTCTCTAAAAAACACACGCCTGCTCATCACGACGCCCGACGGTGACACGGCCGATCTGCCGGACGATTGGTTACAGACACATATTGTACTTTTTGACCGTGCGCCACCGCTACACGCAACGGCTATTGCGGCCACGCACGGCGTGGTCTGCTGTAAAGCAACCTCTGTTTCGAGCATCACCAAGGCGTTGCCTTGGTCATTATATCCTTGTTCCTTCGCCGCCATTGACGAAGTGACGCTACGCACTCGTGGTGCAGGAGATACTTTATTGGTAAAGGAGGGATAAACGTGCCTGCTACCGAAGCTATCCTCAAGCAACAAATCCAAGGCGGTGCTTTTTCGCCGCTTTACGTACTCTACGGCGAAGAAAGCTACCTTACCGCCCACTACGCCAAACAACTGGCGCAAAAATCTGCCGATGACGATACGTTTGGAGACTTCAACCGCCTTTCGTTGGATGGACAGGAATGTACATGGGAAGCCATCGCCGACGCTGTGGAAGCGTTGCCGCTCATGGCCGAGCGCAAAAGCGTCTGTGTGCGCGAACTGGATGTGACATCCACCGCTGTGTATGACCGTTTGATGGCACTTTTGTCCGCCCTTCCTGCACACTGTGTGCTGATTTTATGGTATGCGCATCCATTGGATAGCCGCAAAAATAATAAGTGGAAATCTTTTTTGGCGGCGGCCGAAAAGGTTGGTACTTGTGTAGATTTTCAGCGCCGCACCGCCGCGGAATTGGCGCGTATGCTCTGTTCCGGTGCCGCTCGCCGTAACTGTAAGCTCTCCCCTGCTGCCGCCAATAAAATGGTGGAACAATGCGGCAATGATCTCTCGCTGTTGCTCAACGAGTTGGAAAAGCTCTGCGCAGTCGCCAACGAGCAAGAAATCACACCGCAGTTGGTGGAACTGGTAGTCACGCGTCAGCTGAGCGCGCGCGTCTATGACCTTTCCAAAGCCATTTTCAAAGGTGATTATCGCACCGCCTACAGCATTTTGCACCGCCTGTTCGCCTCGCGTGAAGAACCTGTCGCCATTTTGGCAGTGCTTTCAGGTGCGTTTGTTGATCTTTATCGCGTAAAAACCGCCATCAGCGCCGGCATAGCCGCTACCGACTTA
>JAZSHG010000156.1:0-5173 GCA_045533135.1 Acutalibacteraceae bacterium | reverse complement strand
CCGAATTGCTCACCCAAATCGTGGTGGTCTGCCTCTATTTGGTAGGCGTCTACTGGATGGGCGGCGATGGTGGTGGGATGGTCACCTTCGGCGTCATTTTGGCGATGAGCCAATATGTCAGCCGTTTCTGGTCGCCCATCACCAACCTTGCCAATATCTACAATAACTTTATCAACAACATCGCTTATCTTGAACGCGTGTTTGAAACGATGGATGAGCCTGTGACGGTAGACGACGCCCCCGATGCGACCGAGCTGCCCGATATCAAGGGCGAGGTCACCTACGAGGATGTCAGCTTCGGTTATGAGCCGGATCAGATGATTGTGGAGAATATCAACTTCACCGTTGCCCCCGGTGAGAGCATCGCACTGGTTGGTCCCACGGGTGCCGGCAAAACCACCATCGTCAGCCTTATCAGCCGTTTTTATAACCTCAACGGCGGCCGCATTTTGCTCGACGGCGAATATGATGTATCCAAGGTGACGCTTCACTCCCTGCGCCGCCGCACAGGCGTGATGATGCAGGATAGCTTTATCTTCAGCGGCACGATTTTGGATAATATCCGCTACGGCCGCCCCGAGGCTACAATGGAAGAGGTCGAACGTGCCGCCAAAGCGGTGTGTGCCCACGATTTCATCGTCAAGATGAAGCGTGGCTACTACACGCTGGTCAATGAGCGCGGCGGTGGTCTGTCGCAGGGACAAAAGCAGCTTATCTCCCTGGCGCGCACATTGCTCTCCGATCCGCGCGTGTTGATTTTGGACGAGGCGACTTCGTCCATCGACACCCAAACGGAACAGCTGTTACAACAGGGTATTCAGACAGTGCTCAAGGGGCGCACCTCCTTCATTATTGCCCACCGCCTGTCCACCATCCGCCACTGTGACCGCATCTTCTATGTGGGCAACCGCGCTATCTTGGAATCGGGCTCACATGAGGAGCTGATGGCCAAACGCGGTCTTTACTATGAGCTTTACACCGCGCAGTTACAGCAGGAAAAGCAAACCGACACGTCCGCAACCGACGAATTGACAGAAAATTCATAATTTTAGGCTTGCAATTGACACCAAAATGGGTATAATGGTATTTGTCAAACATTAGTCTTTTTCAAAAGAAGACTGTAAAGGAGTGCACGAAATGACGAATAATCAGACTGTCCTCAAATGGCTGGACGACATGAAAGCCCTTCTGACCCCTGATCAGGTGGTCTGGATCGACGGCAGCGACGAGCAGCGCGAAGAACTGCGCCGCATTGCTGTGGAGTGTGGCGAGCTGGAAAAACTCAATGAAGAAAAACTCCCCGGTTGCTATCTGCACCGCACCAACCCCAATGACGTGGCGCGTGTGGAAGACCGCACCTTCATCTGCACCTCTGAAAAAGAGAATGCCGGCCCCACCAACAACTGGTGCGCGCCCGCAGAAATGTACAAAAAGCTCTATGATATCGCACGTGGCAGCTACAAGGGCCGCACGATGTATATCATCCCTTATTCCATGGGCCCCATCGGCTCCCCCTTGGCGAAGATCGGTGTGGAGATCACCGATTCCGTGTACGTTGTGCTCAACATGTTGATCATGACGCGCGTGAGCAACAAGGTGTGGGACGTGCTGGGTGACAGCAATGACTGGGTGCGCGGTCTGCACTCCCGTTGCGATGTGGATCCCGAAAAGCGCTATATCTGCCACTTCCCTGAGGATAACACCATCATCTCTGTCAACTCCGGCTACGGCGGAAACGTGCTGCTGGGCAAAAAATGCTTCGCACTGCGTATCGCGTCCTATCAGGGCTGGAAAGAGGGCTGGATGGCTGAGCATATGCTCATCCTCGGCCTGCAAAACCCCAAGGGCGAGATCCACTATGTCGCGGCGGCGTTCCCGTCTGCTTGCGGCAAGACCAACCTCGCTATGCTGATTCCGCCTGAGTATCTGCGCGAGAAGGGCTACAAGGTCTGGACTGTCGGTGACGATATCGCTTGGATGCGCATCGGTGAGGATGGCCGTCTCTATGCCATCAACCCCGAAAACGGCTTCTTTGGTGTTGCTCCCGGCACCAACGAACACTCCAACTTCAACGCTCTCGAATCCACCAAGAAGAACACCATCTTCACCAACGTGGCCCTGGATAAGAACGATAACACCGTGTGGTGGGAAGGCCTCAACAAGAACCTGCCCGAAAACGCACTGGATTGGAAGGGCAACCCCTGGGATCCTGCCAAGTTCAACAAAGCAGACAAAACCACCTGCGCCGCCCATCCCAACTCTCGCTTCACCGCTCCTGCAGAGAACTGCCCCTGCATCTCTGATGAGTTCAACAAGGGCGCCGGTGTGCCGATCTCTGCTATCATCTTTGGCGGCCGCCGTGCAAAATGCACGCCGCTGGGGTACCAGTCTCGTGACTGGGAGAACGGTGTGTTCATCGGTTCCGCCATGGCATCTGAGACCACCGCTGCTGCTGCCGGTGCGGTAGGCGTTGTCCGTCGTGATCCGATGGCGATGCTGCCCTTCTGCGGCTATCACATGGGCGACTATTTCGCTCACTGGCTGGAAATGGGCAAAAAGCTCGGCGACAAGGCTCCCAAGATCTTCAACGTCAACTGGTTCCGTACCGACGATGAGGGCAACTTCCTGTGGCCCGGCTTCGGTGACAATATGCGCGTTCTCAACTGGATCATCGACCGTTGCGAAGGCAAGGCGGATGCCGTTGAGACTGCCATCGGCTATGTGCCGCGCCCCGAAGATATCGACCTGACCGATCTGGACATGGATATGGACACCCTCAAGGGCATCCTGACCGTGGACAAAGCAACGTGGGAGAAAGAGGCTGCGGAGATCGAGGAACACTACAAGAAGTTCGGCGATCGTCTGCCTAAAGAGCTCAAAGCTCAGCTTGACACCCTCAAAGCCAACTTGAAATAAGTGTAACAGGTTTTAAGGACACCATACGATCTTAAAAAGCAAACTGACTTCGCTTGATCTTGATAGCGAAGTCAGTTTTATTTTGCACAGATTTTGTTGTTGGCAGAAAAAGCCACCAACAAAAATGTTGAATTACGGCAAAAAATGCAGTATAATAAAGAATCATATAAGCAGTGTAAGGAGGTGGGCACGTGAAAGAACTCTCTCAAAATCGGTTTCTGACATATAAGGAAAGCTTGTCGCCGGACAAGCAACAGCAACTGGCGCTGTTTTTTGACGCGCTTGCCATGCAATGCCGTTTGCCGAAAAAGGAAACGGTGGCTATGCGCACGGATTTTGAAAACGCACTGCTGTATTATGATGAGCAAAACATCCCCTTTGATGAGGCATTGCGCCGCATCGATACGGCGAAACTGGGCGGCTTTTATGCCCACCCACCCGTCCTATGGTTTGCGCTGGATAACGCCGCAAAGGTGTATCCGATGTACATGAAGCACGGCAGTATGGCAGGTTTTCGCCTGTCGGTGTATCTGAAGAAGCCGGTGGTACCGGTGCTGTTGCAACTGGCATTGGCATTTACTGTCAAGCGCTTCCCCAGCTTTGCCACCACTTTGAAAAAGGGCGTTTTTTGGCACTATCTCGATACCGCCAAGCACCGCTTTTCTGCCATACCTGAAAATGATTACCCATGCCAGCCTTTGAAGGTGGCCGGCAGTGGTTCTTTGACTTTTCGCGTGGTGTATTATCAAAACCGTATCAGCATTGAATTTTTTCACGTATTGACAGACGGCTTCGGCGGTATGACGTTTCTCAAGGTGCTGACCGCAGAATATTTGCGCCTGTTGGGGATAGATGCCTCTGAGGAGGATTGCCTGTGGAATGTCAACACGCCGCCTGCGGTGCGCGAGGTGGAAAATGCCTTTGCCGCCGTGCCTGCGAGTGAAAACGGCGGCGGATTTATGGAAAAGGCGGCTGTACAGCTTAACGGCCGCGTCGCCGACCGTACGCCTTGCCGCTTGCTGCATTTTCGACTCTCTGCCCAAGAGGTAAAAGCCGCCGCCAAGTGCCATAATGCCACGGTAACGGAATATCTGTTGGGCTTGGTGCTGTTGGCAAACAAAACCGCCACGGACGAGCTGACAGGGGAGACCAGCATTCAAGTGCCTGTGGATATGCGCAAGTTTTTCCCAACGCCGACTGTGCGCAATTTCTCGATGTATTGCGGCATACGCGTACCACTGGAAAATATCACGACTTTGTCTGCCGCTGTGCAGGAAGCCAAGCGGCAGATGGCAGAAAAAGCGAACAAAGAAGTATTGCAGGAGATGGTGACCTCTACCAAAAGGCTGGTAGGGTCTCTGAGATTTATTCCCCTTGCGATAAAAGCGCCTGTGGCAAAGGTCGTATGCGGATTTTTGGGCGATAAGACGTGCAGCAACGTGCTGTCTAATCTCGGCGTGATCAATATGCCTGCCGCTTTTGCGGAGCATATTGACAGTATGGACTTTTCACTCAGCGCGGTTGAGCACAATCGCGCCGAGTGTGCGGTCGTCACCTTTGGCGATGTCCTTACGTTTTCGGTGACCAAAATGACCGCAGACCCCACTTTTGAGGAGACGATGTATCGGTTGTTCACCGATGAGGGGCTTACCGTGCACGTGGAAGGGAGTCCGCTGTATGAAAATTGAGATTACCTATCCGCCTGTATCCAAGCGGCAGTTCCAACAGCGCAAACTGCAAAAAATTCTCAAGTGGCCTTTTTGGATCGCCACCTTCGCGTGTCCGATTGTCAACCTGTGCATTGGTGGCGAGGCATGGAGTGTGCTGGTGCTGGCAGGGCTTTACACCCTGTGGACAATGGCGGTGTCGCCCGACCTGGTGGAATATAACCGCATCAGCCAAACGGTCAAGCTCACGGTGCGCGCCTGCATTGTGCTGGGGCTGTTGGACATGCTGTTGGTGTCGGGCATTGCGTATCGCGTGATCCCCATTGTCTGCTTTGGCGCGCTGGCGATGTCGGGCGTGATGTTTTTCACCGATATGGAGCGACAAAAGCAGAATATGCTACCGCTTTTATGGCTCATTCTGTTCACCATGATCGGTGCCGCGGTCGGCTTTTCTCTGTGGCACAAAAATGTCCACTGGGCGCTCATCGTGATGGCGGCGGTGTCGGTGTCACTGCTTATCGTCTGCATCATCACACTGGGAAAAGAATTTTTACGCGAGATCAAACGCCGCTTTCACATCCGTTAACAAA
>JAZSHG010000018.1:0-3617 GCA_045533135.1 Acutalibacteraceae bacterium | reverse complement strand
CAATGGCTTTGTTGCGATACATATACACGGTAGAAATGATATCGGACTTGCGACGATAGAGCTCCATACTGCCGGCAAACAGGCGTTTAACCTCCACCGTATCTGCACCGCACTTTTTCAAGTACGCCGCCGCCTCGAAGGTACGCACACCGGCTTTCATCACAAAGCTACGCGTATCCAGCATAATACCGCCCAAAAGCGCCTCTGCATCCAACCTGGACAGCTGATCGTGGCTCATATACTGTGCCAATTCCGACACCATCTCGGAAGCAGAGCTGGCATAAGGCTCGTGATAAAAGATGATGGCATTTTCAATATGTTCCACCATTTTGCGATGGTGGTCAATAACCACCGTCTGCGGCGCTTGCTGATATACCTGCGGAGCTTCCAGCATGGTGGGGGTCTGTGTGTCGGTGACAAGAAGCAACGTCTTCTCACCGATCTTGTGCAGTGCGGCATCGCCGTCAACAAAATAATCGCTCTTGCCTGCCGCGTCATAACGCGCCAGCAATTCTCCTGCCAGTGTGGTCTGACGATTGACAACCAAATACGCTTCTTTACCCATTTGGCGAATTAACGACACCAATGCGCAACCCGATCCCAAGCAGTCCAGGTCAGAGAAACGGTGTCCCATTACCAGCACGTTGTCGTTTTCGGAAATCAGTTTTTCCAGAGCCGAAGCCACAATACGCGTGCGTACCTTGTTGCGTTTTTCCACACCCTTGGACAGACCGCCGTAAAAGTTATAGCCGTTTTTGGTGCGCTCGGCAGCTTGGTCGCCGCCACGTCCCAATGCCATATCCAATGATTGACGCGCGGTGGTTTCTACCTCACAGAAGCTCTCACCACAGCCAACACCAATGGACAGTGTCACGTGATTATGTTCTCCGACCTGTAGCGAACGCACCTTGTCGAGAATGTTGAATTTCTGTTCGACGATAGCCTCGTAAGACTTTTGGTGGAACAAAGCCATAAAGCGATCATCGTCATAGCGTTGCAAAATACCGTCCGCGGCACTTGCCCAATCTTCCAGCAACGTTTCCACCTTGCCGGAGATCTGTGCTCGCTCACTGTTTCGGCTGTTTTGCATCAATTCTTCCAAGTTGTCTATATAAATGAGCATCAAAACCGGACGAGAGTCTTGATAGCGTTGCACCATCATCACATGATCGGTAATATCGATGAAGTATATCGCCCACAGCTCCATATTTTTGCGCACAACAGGGATAGCGTGCACCCGATAGTGTCTGTCCTTGCACATGACCTCCAAGACCGGTTTCTTTTGCAGATCCTCGATAGCGCGACCGCCTGTAAAGGTATCCAACTGTTCACCGAATGCTTCATTCGATTGCAATACCTGCTGTTTGAAAACATCGTTATACCATAAGATCTCGCCTTGCGTAGACGTTAACAAAACAGGAATCGAGAAGTCGTTCATCGCCGTTTGATCTTTGATATTCAGTTGGCGGCTGGCCGCTTGCAACACTGCACGCATGGTGCTGTACACACGTACTATTCTCCAAATGCAGTATATGGACACCACCAAAGTAATGGGCAGCGCCGCAAAAAAGATAATGGAATTCCAAAACCACAAAGCAACCGTCAGCGCTACCGTTGTAAAGAGCGGTATGCCAACTGTTGCGGTGACTTTCCAAAGCGGATTCCTTTTCATACATACTCCTTTTCTGACCGAAACGATCAAACTTCCATGATAATGGGCAAGATCATTGGACTGCGTTTGATTTTCTGGAACAGCATCCGCGACAGATCGTCGCGCACACGGTTCTTCATCGCCGCCCAATCACAGAAACCCGAACGCAGGCACTGGTCAATAGATGCGCGTGCTGTTTTGCGTGCATCCTCAATCAGTTGCTCCGACTCACGCACATAGACAAAACCGCGAGACACGATATCCGGGCCGGAGACCACTTCTCCCATCACCGGATCCACCGTTGCCACAACTACCATCAAGCCGTCTTCTGCAAGATGACGGCGGTCGCGCAAGACAATACTGCCGACATCGCCAACTCCAAGTCCATCGACCAGTGTGCGACCTGCAGTCACAGAACCAACAACTTCGATCTTTTCGTCGGTAACCGCGATCACCTTGCCAAGATCCGCAACGACAATATTCTGTGCCGCCATACCCATGCTTTTTGCCAATGCGGCGTGCTTGTGCATATGCTTTTGCTCACCGTGTACAGGCACAAAAAAACGCGGACGGGTAAGGCCGTGCATAATTTTCAGTTCTTCCTGGCAGGCGTGTCCCGATGTGTGAACATCATACATCTTCTCATAGACCACATCACAGCCGCGCTTCATCAGCTCATTGACCACGCGTCCAACTGCCTTTTCGTTACCGGGGATGGGAGTGGCGGAAATGATGATACAATCATCCGGGCCAACCTCCACCTTGCGGTGGTCAGAAAATGCCATGCGCGTCAGCGCCGACATCGGCTCGCCTTGGCTACCGGTAGTAATGATGGTAACCTTTTCCTTGGGATAATGATTGATAGCATCAATATCCACCAAAAGTCCTTCGGGCACGCTCAAATAGCCCAGTTCCGTGGCGATCGATACCGTGTTGAGCATACTGCGGCCTGACACCGCCACCTTGCGTCCACCTTTGGCGGACACATCCAAAATCTGCTGAATACGGTGCAAGTTGGAAGAGAAAGTCGCCACAATAATGCGCTTATCCTCTGCTTTGTGGAAAAGGTTGCGGAAACTCTCCCCCACCACACGCTCACTGGGGGTATACCCTGCACGCTCAACGTTGGTGGACTCTGCCATCAACAGCAAAACGCCCTCATTACCAATCGCGCCAAAGCGCGCAAGATCGATCATCTCGCCTTGAATCGGGGTGCAATCAATTTTGAAGTCGCCCGTGTGGATCACATTACCGAGCGGCGTTTTGATGCACAGCGCCATCGCATCGGGAATCGAATGGTTCACGTTGATAAACTCCACAGACATACAGCCGAGTTTGACCGATTTGCCTGCTTCAACAATATGCAACTGTGCTTTGTTGGCCAGCCCGTGCTCTTTGAGCTTCGCCTCCACCAACGCCAGCGTCAGACGCGCGCCATAGATAGGGAGATTCACTTGTTTGAGCAGATACGGAAGACCGCCAATGTGGTCCTCGTGACCGTGCGTTAGCACGATGCCGCGAATCTTATCCTGGATCTCCAAGATGTGCGTGAAATCGGGCAGTACAATATCAACGCCCAGCATATCTTCATCAGGAAATGCCATGCCGCAATCGATCAAAAACGCGTCATTATCATATTCGACAAGTGTGATATTTTTACCGATCTCATTCAATCCGCCCAGCGGCGTGATCAACAAAGGTTTTTTAGGGGTGGGTTTGCGCGTGCGGTTTTTAGCGCCTGCTTGTGGGCGTTTTTCGTATCTTTTTTCAGTTTTGCCGCCTGTTTGTGCCGGCCTTGCGTTGTCGGCACGAGAGGCATTGTTACGCCGCGCAGGGCGACGAGCGGCGGCGCCGGTCTTACCGGCATTCACAGCATTTTCCGGCGACGGTGCCGTGCGGTGAACGTTGCTTTTCGCATTCGTTTTTGCCAATTCTTTTACACTCCTCACTGTTTCGTTATGTACGC
>JAZSHG010000236.1:0-13180 GCA_045533135.1 Acutalibacteraceae bacterium | reverse complement strand
ATGGAAGAGTTGGAGATGTTGGTAGATGTGTCCCACTTGAACGAAGCAGGATTTTGGGATGTGGCAAATATCAGTCACAAGCCCTTTCTTGCGACACATTCGTTGTCGATGACAGTCAACACTCATCCACGCAATTTGACCGACGCACAGTTCGATTGTATCCGCGAACGTGGGGGACTGGTGGGACTCAATTTATGTGATGAACATCTCGGCGAGGCAAGCTTTGCAGCGTTTGAGCGGCACTTTGCACATTTCCTTTCGCGTGATGGTGAAAAAGTGGTGGCGCTGGGGTGCGATTTTGACGGTGCCGATCTGCCGAAACAATGGAATGGATTGGATGCACTGTCCGTTCTGGAAAAACAGTTGCTTGCCGATGGCTTTGGTAGAGAAACAGTTGACAGACTTTTTTATCAAAATGCCTATGATTTTTTCTGTAACCTTTGACAACTGATGTAAAGTAGTGTAAAATAAATCGGAATACCCAATGGGAGGCAGTTAAATGAACTATACCAGTACACGTGATAGCCAACTTTCCGTCACCTCAGCGCAAGCGATCGCACGCGGCATTTCTGCCGAGGGCGGCCTTTTTGTGCCGGAATCCATTCCCATGCTGACAACGGAAAAGCTGGCGTCTTTGATAGATATGCCGTATGTGGATCGTGCCACGGCGGTACTGTCTGAGTTTTTGACCGATTTTACCGCTGAAGAAGTGGCGGATTGCACCGCTTCTGCTTATTCGCCAGAGCGCTTTCGCCATGCGGATATCGCGCCGCTCTTTACACTGAGCAGTGGGGTAGAGGTGTTGGAACTGTGGCATGGCCCCACCTGTGCGTTTAAGGATATGGCGTTGCAGATTCTGCCGCACTTAATGCGCGTGTCTGCGGCCAAAACGGCGGACGGTAAAGAGATCATCATCTTGGTGGCAACCTCGGGTGATACAGGAAAAGCCGCTTTGGAAGGCTTTAAAGACGCTCCTGCCACTCGCATACTGGTCTTTTATCCTGAAGAGGGCGTCAGCCCTATGCAGAAATTGCAAATGTGCACGCAAGAGGGTGCAAACGTCGGTGTTTGTGCCATCCGCGGCAATTTTGATGATGCTCAGTCAGGCGTCAAGGCGCTGTTTACCGATGATGCTATGCAGGCAGAACTGGCGGTGCAAAATCGCATGTTTTCAAGTGCCAATTCCATCAACTGGGGACGCCTGGTGCCGCAGATCGTCTATTACATTTCTGCCTACTGCGATCTGCTCAAAAAAGGCGTGCTGAAAATGGGCGAGCCGATGAACGTGGTGGTGCCCACCGGCAACTTCGGTAACATCTTGGCGGCATATTATGCCAAGCGCATGGGATTGCCTGTCGGCAAATTGATCTGTGCGTCCAACCGCAACTGTGTACTGACCGATTTTCTCAAAACCGGTACGTACGACCGCAATCGCGATTTCTTTACTACCACGTCACCCTCTATGGATATCCTTATTTCGTCCAATTTGGAGCGCTTACTCTATGAGCTGAGCGGGCGTGACGATGCGCAGATTCGCGCGTGGATGGGACAACTGGCACAAGAGGGCAAGTATACCGTTTCCGCAGAAGTGAAAGCACAGCTGGATGATCTGTTTGTGGCCGGCTGGTGCAGTGATGATGAAGCGGCGGATACTATTCGCGCACAATTTGAGGAGAAGGGGTATCTGCTCGATCCTCACACAGCGGTGGCGGTGAAGGTCTATAATGACTATCGCGCCGAGAGTGGCGATACTACCCCTGTGGTGATCGCTTCAACTGCCAACCCCTACAAATTCAGTTCCAGTGTCCTCAAAGCGCTGGGCGCCGACCGCAAGGAATGGGACGAGTTTGAAAAGGTTGAGGGGCTCAATGCGGCTACAGGCGCACCTGTTCCTGCACCGCTTGCTTCTCTCAAGGGCAAACAACCGCGCTTTACTAAAATTTGCGATAAGACCGAAATGCAGGATGCGGTGCGTGAACTGCTGAACGGCAACTGATAAGGAGGAGATCCTGTGGCACTGTTTGCCATTGGCGATCTGCACTTGTCCTTGAATGACAATAAGCCGATGGATATTTTTCACGGCTGGGAGGACTATGTCAGCCGACTGGAAATGAACTGGCGCAGCGTGGTGTCGGAAACCGACACGGTCGTGATCGCCGGTGATATTTCTTGGGCAATGTCCTTGGCGGATGCACAGGCGGATTTTACATTTTTACACAGCCTTCCCGGAAAAAAGCTGTTGTTCAAAGGCAATCATGACTACTGGTGGACCACCCGTCGCAAAATGGATACTTTCCTCAAGGAACAGGGCTTTGACGATATGCGCATCGTGCACAATGACGCGTGCGCAGTGGATGATCGCTTCGCCGTCTGCGGCACACGCGGCTGGTTTTATGATGCCGAACAGGACGCAGACCGCTTGATTTTAGCACGTGAAGTAGGGCGCTTGCGGACATCTGTCAATGCGGCGAAGGAAACAGGCTTGACACCGATATGCTTTTTGCATTACCCGCCTGTTTTTGGAGATGCCCAGTGCCGTGAGATCTTGGATGCGCTACACGAGCTGGACATTACGCGGCTTTACTATGGGCACATCCACAGTAGCGGTATTCGCCGTGCATTCAACGGCGAATATGAGGGGATCACGATGCAGTTGATCTCGGGGGACGCGGTTGGCTTTATGCCGCAGTTGATCCGCTAAAAAATGTTGCAAATTTTCCGCTTAAATTTCAAAAAAGGCTGGAAAAACAAATATATATATGCTATAATACTTTGAAATGGCTATAAACACAGGAGGATTATGCAAATGAGTCTGAAAAACAAAGAAGTCAAAGAGACCAATCGCGTAGAACTGGAGATCGAGGTCGGCGCTGAGGAGTTTGCCGCAGCGGTCAGCCGTGCGTATAAAAAGAACATCGGCAAGATCAATGTTCCCGGTTTCCGTAAAGGTAAAGCGCCTCGCCATATTGTTGAGAAGATGTATGGCACCGGCGTTTTCTACGAAGATGCCATCAACGATCTCTATCCCACCGCACTTGATGAGGCTATCAAAGAGTCCGGTTATGAGTATGTGGAAGACCGTGTGGATCTTGATGTGATCTCCGTCGGCCCCGAAGGCTTGGTTTTCAAGGCCGTTATCACTGTCAAACCCGAAATCGAAGTCGGCACCTACAAAGGCATCAAAGCTGAAAAGAAGGTTGCTGAAGTGACCGACGAGGATGTGGATGCCGAGATCGCGAAGTTGCAGGATCGCAACTCTCGTCTGGTGCCCGTTGAAGGCCGTGCCGCTGAAAAGGGCGACACTGTCGTGTTCGATTTTGAAGGCTTTGTAGACGATGTTGCTTTTGAGGGCGGCAAGGGCGAAAACCATTCCTTGATTCTCGGTTCCGGTCAGTTTATCCCCGGCTTCGAGGATCAGATCGTCGGCAAGTCCGTTGACGATGAATTCGATGTCAACGTGACCTTCCCCGAGGAATACCATGCTCCCGATTTGGCCGGCAAGCCTGCTGTGTTCAAGTGCAAGCTGCACGAGATCAAAGCGAAGGAGCTGCCCGAGCTCAACGATGATTTTGCTAAAGATTGCAGCGAGTTCGACACCTTGGACGAGCTGAAAGCGGATTGCCGCAAAAAGCTGGAGACGGCGCGCGAGCAGGCGGCCACCGATGCTTTTGAGGGCAAATTGGTTGATGCACTGGTTGAGAGCGTGAGCGGCGAGATTCCTGCGGCCATGTTTGAAAACCGCATGAACGAGGCTGTGCAGGAGTTTGGCTACCGTCTGCAATCGCAGGGCCTGAGCCTGGATATGTATCTGCAGTATACCGGCTCTGACAAGGATACTTTCAAAGAGACTTTCCGCCCGCAGGCCGAAAAAGAGGTAAAACTGCGCTTGGCTCTGGAGAAGATCGTCAAGCTGGAAGGCCTTACCGCTTCCGAGGAAGCTCTCGAAAAGGAATATGCCGCCATGGCCGAACAGTACAAGATGGAAGTGGAGCAGATCAAGAAATTTGTTCCTGCCACTGAATTGGAAAAGGATCTGACTGTCCGCGCGGCGATGGATCTTGTTAAAGAAACAGCTATTGTTGAATAATTTTGCTTAAACGCCTGCTTTTCCGCCCATACTCTTTTGTAGTTGTGGGCGGAAAAGCTGACTTTATTTTGAAAGGAGACTGTCCAAATGGATAGAATGAGCTTGGTACCCTATGTGGTGGAACAAACCAGTCGCGGCGAACGCAGTTATGATATTTTTTCGCGCTTGCTTAATGACCGCATCATTATGCTGTGTGATGAGGTGAACGATACTACGGCCTCTTTGGTTGTGGCTCAGCTTCTGTATTTGGAGGGACAGGATCCCGACAAGGATATTCACCTCTACATCAACAGCCCCGGTGGCTCGATTTCTGCCGGTATGGCTATCTACGATACCATGCAGTTTATCAAGTGTGACGTGTCGACCATTTGTATCGGTATGGCGGCGAGCATGGGCTCCTTCCTGCTGGCGGCCGGTGCAAAGGGCAAACGCTTGGCACTGCCCAACAGCGAGATTATGATTCACCAGCCTTTGGGTGGTGCACGCGGTCAAGCGAGCGATATTAAGATCCAGGCAGATCACATCCTGTTCATTCGTAACCGCATGAACCGCTTACTGTCCGAGATGACCGGTCAGCCGCTGGATACCATCATTCGTGATACCGATCGTGACAACTATATGACTGCCGACGAGGCTGTGAAATACGGCTTGGTTGATAAGGTGATCGAACACCGCTAATTTTTGTGTAATGAGGTGCGACTATGCCCAAAAATGATGAGAAATCTCTCCATTGTTCGTTTTGCGGCAAAGGAGAACATGAGGTGTATCACCTGTTTGCCGGCAATGGCGTCTGCATCTGCAACGAATGTGTTGAGCTGTGTGAAATGATGCTGACCGAAGGCGCAGGCGGTGCCAAGCGTGCGCCTGCCAAAGAGGAAAAGCCGCCTAAGCTTCCTACACCGCAGGAAATCAAAGAGGGACTTGACGCCTATGTGATTGGTCAAGATCGTGCCAAGGTGGCACTTTCTGTGGCAGTGTATAACCACTATAAGCGTGTGTATCTCGGCAAAGAAACGGACACGGAGATTGGCAAGAGCAATGTGTTGTTGCTCGGCCCGACCGGTGTTGGCAAGACCGCCTTGGCGCAAACGCTGGCAAAGATTTTGGATGTGCCCTTTGCCATTACCGATGCCACGACCCTGACGGAGGCCGGCTATGTCGGTGAAGACGTTGAAAATATTTTACTGCGCTTGATTCAAGCGGCGGATTTTGATGTGGAGCGTGCCGAGCACGGCATCATCTATATTGACGAGATCGACAAAATTGCACGCCGCAGTGAAAATCCGTCCATCACCCGTGATGTCAGCGGTGAGGGCGTACAGCAGGCGTTGCTCAAAATTGTTGAGGGTACGGTTGCCAATGTGCCGCCCAATGGCGGTCGCAAGCATCCGCAACAGGAGTTTATTCAGGTGGATACCTCGAATATCCTGTTCATTCTCGGCGGTGCCTTTGACGGTATCGAAAAAGTCATCGAAAAGCGTGTGGCATCGGGCTCGATGGGCTTCGGCAACCAAGTCAAGTCCAAAAAAGACACGGAACTGAGCCGCCTTTATCAACAGCTTATTCCGCAGGATCTTATCCGCTATGGTATTATCCCTGAGCTGGTAGGTCGTATCCCGGTCATTACGGCACTCGAATCGCTGGATACAGAGGCGCTGGTGCGGATTCTTTCCGAGCCCAAAAACGCACTGCTTAAGCAGTATGAGCGTTTGTTTGAGCTGGATGGTGTCAAGCTGGAATTTACCCCCGAGGCCTTGCGCGCCGTTGCCGAGAAGACTTTGGAGCGCAATACCGGTGCGCGTGGCTTGCGTTCTGTGATGGAAGAATTGCTCACCGAGCAGATGTATCGTGTGCCTTCTGATCCTACCATCGTCAAGGTGATTGTGGACAAAGAATGTGTCACCGAGAAAAAGCAACCAGAATTGGTGATCGATCCCGAACGGAAACCCGCCAGGTCAAAGCTTCCTGCGCAAAATAAAGGGCGTGGCAACCGCAAGGTGACCGCTTGATCTGACTTGTCAGGCTGACGGTTGATGCCGTCAGCCTGTTTTTTAGAGGTAATAATTATGACAATGTTTCAAATCGAGGAAATGCCTTTGCTCGCATTGCGCGGCTTGGTGATTTTTCCTGATACGATGCTCCATTTTGATGTGGGGCGCAATAAATCGATTCGTGCGCTTGATGAAGCAATGAGCGGCGATCAACGCCTTTTTCTGGTAGCACAGAAGGATGTTTCTGTGGATGACCCCACCGAAACACAGCTCTACACGATGGGCGTTGTTGCCCGTGTGCGACAGGTGCTCCGCTTGCCGAATGACACCCTGCGTATCATGGTGGAGGGCGAATATCGTAGTAAAATTGTGGAATATACGCAGACAGAGCCGTATTTTAGAGCCCAGGTGCGCCGTTGCGCCGTGCAACATATTACGGATAACCTGCAAGAAGCGGCGATGATCCGTGAATGCCGTCGCTTTTTTCAAATTTACGCGTCGGTGGCAGAAAAATTGCCGCAAGAGTTGCTTGCCGGCGTGCAAACGGCCGACAGCGCCGATTACATAAGCGATCTCATTGCTTCCGGCCTGCCTTTGCAAACGGAAGACAAGCAACGTCTGCTTGCTACCGTTAAGGTCGACCGCCGTGTGGATTTGCTTTTGCGTATTTTACAACGCGAAACGGCTATTTTGCAGTTGGAACAGGATATCCACAGTCGCGTGCAGGAGCAAATGGATGAAAACCAAAAAGAATACTATCTGCACGAGCAAATGAAGGCTATTGCGGAAGAATTGGGGGAGAGCGACAACCCACTCGAAGAGGCGGAAAGTTATCGTCGACGTGTAAAGGCACTTCCCCTTACAGATAAAACGGCGCAGAAATTGCTTGATGAATGCGATCGATTTTCCAAAATGCCAGCATCTTCACAAGAGGGCGCTGTTTTGCGCGCTTATTTGGATACCTGTTTGGCTTTGCCGTGGGGAAAGACGACGAAGGACCACTATGATTTGATAGAGGCGCGCCGTGTTTTGGACCGTGATCACTATGGCTTGGAAAAGGTCAAAGAGCGTATGTTGGAGCTTTTGGCGGTGCGTGCGCTCAAACCCGATATCCGTGGGCAGGTGATCTGCTTGGCAGGACCTCCCGGCGTGGGTAAGACCTCGGTCGTCAAGTCTGTGGCCAAGGCTATGGGGCGCAAATATGTGCGCGTTTCACTTGGTGGCGTGCGTGATGAATCGGATATTCGCGGTCATCGCAAGACCTACGTTGGCTCTATGCCCGGTCGTATTATGGATGCCATCCGTCAGGCCGGTGTCTTAAACCCTGTTATTTTGCTGGATGAAATTGACAAAATGAGTCATGATTTCCGTGGCGACCCTGCATCGGCAATGCTCGAAGTACTGGATACTGAGCAAAATACAGGCTTTGTCGATCACTATTTAGAAGTGCCGTTTGATCTGTCTCAGGTGTTGTTTATTACTACTGCCAACAGCGTTACAGATATTCCTGCGCCGCTGTTTGACCGTATGGATACTATTGAGTTGACCAGTTATACGGCGGAGGAGAAGTTCCAGATCGCGCGTCAACACCTGGTCGGTAAGCAGTTGGAAAAGAATGGCCTCAAACGCGCACAGTGCAAATTCACCGATGCGGTGTTGCGCCAGTTGATTGACGGCTACACGCGTGAAGCGGGTGTGCGTCAATTGGAACGACAGATTGCCACACTTTGCCGCAAAGCCGCCAAGGTTATTGCTGCCGGCGAGAAAAAATCAGTCATCTTCAAGGATGCCGAACCCTATTTGGGGCCTCGACGCTACAAGGCAGACGATCCTACGTTGCATGAGGAGGTCGGCGTTGTCAACGGCCTTGCGTGGACGTCTGTTGGCGGCGAGTTGTTGCCTATTGAGGTGGCTGTGCTGGACGGTACGGGCAAAATTGAACTGACGGGCAGCTTGGGCGATGTGATGAAGGAATCTGCGCACATTGCCGTCAGCTATGTGCGCTCTCGTGCGGCGGCACTGGGCATTGCCTCTGATTTTTACAAAACTAAGGATATTCATATCCATGCGCCTGAAGGGGCCGTGCCAAAAGATGGCCCTTCTGCCGGTGTGACCATGACAACGGCGCTGGTTTCTGCACTTACAGGTATTCCTGCCAAGGGTGACTTGGCGATGACCGGTGAGATCTCTCTGCGCGGTAAGGTGCTGCCTATCGGCGGCCTGCGTGAAAAATCCATGGCGGCATATACCCACAAGATGCGTACCGTCATGATTCCTTATGACAATGAGCCTGATCTTTATGAGGTTGAGCAGGTCGTAAAAGATACCGTGCAATTTATACCTGTGCGACAGATCGATACTGTTTTGAAGCAAGCACTGGTGCGCGACCCGTTTGTCGAAAAGGCGGAAGAGGTTTTGCGCCCGGTCATACCGCCTCAGACTGCCACCCGTTCATCGGTTGTGACACAATAAGGAGGAAGCTATGAAATTTGCTTCTGCAACATTTGAATTATCTGCGGCGTTGGGTGAACAACTTCCTACATCGACTTTGCCCGAAATTGCCTTTTCCGGCCGTTCCAACGTTGGCAAATCTTCGCTTATCAACCGCCTGATCAACCGCAAAAGCTTGGCGAGAACAAGCGCCACTCCCGGAAAAACGGCAACGGTCAACTTTTACCGCTTGGAAAATTTGCGTCTGGTTGATCTGCCCGGTTATGGTTTCGCCAAGGTGTCCGATGCCGAAAAACGTCGCTGGGGACAACTCATTTCCGACTATCTTTCGGACGATCGCGATCTGCGCTTGGTGATGCAGTTGATCGACATGCGTCACCCTGCCACTGTGGATGATCTGCAAATGATCTCGTTTATGGTGGAGCAGGGGATACCGTTTATGGTGGTGCTCACTAAGGCCGATAAGCTCAATAAAACCCAGCGAGCACAGCGCTTGGCGGAAATTACAGAGCAACTTTCAGAGTGGGAAGGTGTACTGATCCAGCCTTTTTCGGCGCTTTCCGGTGAGGGGACTGACCAACTCCGTCAGTTGATTGATGAAGTAACAGAGGACTAAAGAAAAAAGCTCCCCAGGGAGCTTTTTTCTTAGGTTTGTGGCGTATTTTGAGCAATGGTAACATTTTGCTTGTATTTTTCGCCTATTTATGCTAAACTATTATTGTCAGTTTTTTGGTAAAAGGAGTGCGTTTATGAGCAAGAAAGTAATTATCTGCGCTGACAGTACCTGTGATTTGAGTCCTGAATTAAAAGAAAAATATCAGATTTTCTGTTATCCTCTGCATGTGGTTTTGGAAGGAAAGAGCTATAGCGATGGTGTTGACCTGACACCTGACGAGATCTATGCCACTTACCGCGAGCGCAAGGTGTTGCCGAAAACCGCTGCCGTCAATGCGGCAGAGTATGAGGAGTTCTGCAAGCCTTGGCTGGATGAAGGCTGTGAAATCGTCTACATCAGCTTGGGCTCCGGTTTGTCCACCTCCCACAATAACTGCCGCTTGGCCTCAGAAGAAGTGGAAGGTCTTTATGTCGTAGACAGTAAAAACCTTTCCACGGGTTCCGGTCTGTTGGCGTTGGCGGCCGCCGAGCGCGCCCAGGCAGGTATGTCTGCGGCGCAGATTGCTGAAGAGTTGCGTGCACTGGTGCCGACCGTGGAATCCAGCTTTGTGATTGACACCCTTGAGTTTTTACACAAAGGTGGCCGTTGCTCTACGCTCGCCATGATGGGCGCGAACGTGTTGCAGTTGAAGCCTTGTATTGAGGTGCGCGTGTCTGAGAACGGTTCGATGGGCGTTGGTAAAAAATATCGCGGCTCTTTGGACAAATGCTTGCAGCAGTATGTGAAGGATCGTCTCGAAGGACGTACCGATATTGATACACACCGTATTTTTATCACCCATTCCGGTATCTCCGATGAGCGCGTTGAACTCGTGCGCGAAGAGGTGCAAAAATACGCACAGTTTGATGAGATTTTGGTCACACGCGCTGGTTGCACCGTTTCTTCGCACTGTGGTCCCAACACGCTGGGCATTTTGTTTATGACGAAGTAATGAAAAAGACGCGCTTTTAATAAGCGCGTCTTTTTTGTTGTCAGAATTCTTCCACAACCGTTGTGTTGTCAAGCCAAGCGCTCATATTGATAGAGAGCAGGTTCCAGTTTTGGAAGTTCGGGTTGATGACAGGTTTACCGCTTTCGGGGTCGTAATATTCGTGCAAGACTCCCGTTTTCTCGATGTCGGCGGTGAACATAGCGATCGTTTTGTTGGCAAGCTCGCGTGCAACATCATCAAAGCCGTATTTAACAAGTCCGCGGAACACCATATAGTTAGAGATGCCCCAAACAGGGCCAAGCCAGCAGGAGGGATTTTCCGAAGCGACAACGCGGTACATCTTTTCATATTTTGACAATGTGCGCACACCAAAGGGTGCCCAAAAGCCTTTTTCATCCAACAGATTTTCCTCAACCATACGCTTTGCCTGTTCGGGAGTGGCGATGCCACTCCACATAGCCATAAAACCCGACCAAACGCCGATGCGCTGGATCAGGCAATTCCAGTGACGAGGACAGCCTGTGTGTTTGCCGTTGGGATCGATGGGAAGGAGGTTGAGATCAACGCTGTAATAAAAGCCGTCTTTTTCATCGTAGCAATACGTCTGCACAGCGTTTTTCAGGTTTTCTGCTTCTGCCTTATAGGTAGCAACGTCCTTACCGAGACAATCGCCAATATAACAAAACGCCAGCAGTTCCTTGTACATCAAGCAGTTGAGATAAATGGAAGCAGAGCTTTTGTTGGGGCGGTAGAAGGTGCAGGGGTCATTGTCGACACCGATAGCGAAGTCATCATACCAGTAGTAAAGACCGCTTTCGTGGCGGAAGTTGTGGATATATTGGTCCACAAACAGGCGAAGCTTTGCAAAATAAGGACGTAACCACCGGGCATCACCGTTTTCACATTTTACCAAAAACGCTGCGTGCTGTGCCAGACAGGGCTTGTGTATGTTGGACTCCTTGACCGTGTGCACATCGGGAAGCATAAACTGTGGGGTGACGATAACAGGCATACGCCCGTCGTCGTTCATCAGTTCAAGATAGTTGAGAATAGACCCCTTTTCATAGGTGCTGATATCGTCATCAACCAGTTGCCGCAACGCGATGTTTGCCAGCCAACTGTCCCAGTCCCAAAGGTCGTTTTCATACACACTGCCGGGGACAAGAAATGGGTATTTCAAAAGTCCGTCGGGCTGGCGCAGCATCTGGCGATAATTTGCAAGCGCATAGTCACGAATTTGTTTACTTGAGTTTGTCATATTGACAGCATCCTTTGCGTTTGATATCATAACTATATAGTAAATATAGTGTTGCTGTCAAGTCGCACTTCTTTTCAAGAACTGATATAATGAGAAAAAACAGCAGGAGAACGTATATGGCTGTGATTCAAAAGGCAAAGGAAACTATGACCGCCAAAGAGCGTGTTTGGCGCACCTTTCACCACGAAAAAACCGACCGTGTCACCATTGGTTATGAAACAAATCCTGCCGTGCACGCACGTGTTGCGCAGGCGTTAGGGATTGCTGATGGGAATATGGAGCAGGTATACCAAGCATTTGGCGTTGATTATCGTGCTGTTGGCGCACCGTATGTGGGGCCACAACTGTTCCCGGATAAACCTGACCGCCGTGTGGACTTACTGGAAGGCTGTTATACGCGTTGGGTCCCCAACAAAGATGGCGGATATTGGGATTTTTGCGATTTTCCGTTGCAAGATGCCGATGATGATGTGATCGCCAATTATCCTGTTCCCAACCCTGATGACTTCGATTATGATGCTGTCGGTGCACAGCTTGAACGGTATAAAGATTTTGCGGTACATCTCGGTGGCCCTGGTGTGCCGGATATTATCAATGCAAACGGTCGTATTATGGGCATGGAGGACGTGCTTTGCCACTTGTTGACCGAAAACGAAGCGGCACTGCACTTTTTCGACCGTCGCCTGCAGATGCAGTTGACCGTTTTGGAGCGTACACTGGAAAAATATAAAGGGAAGATCGATTTCTTGTGGCTCGGTGAAGATTTGGGCACCCAACACACGCCGCTGATTTCATTAGATCTTTATCGCCGCGTATTAAAGCCGCGTCACCAAAAGTTTGTTGATCTTGCCAAAGCCTATGATATTCCCGTACAGGTACACACCTGCGGTAGCTCCTCTTGGGTGTATGAGGATTTTATTGATATGGGTGTCACCGGTGTGGATACGTTGCAACCGGAAGCGGCTAATATGAGCCCTCGCTATTTAAAGGATACCTTTGGCGGACGTCTTACTTTCCGAGGCTGCATCTCAACGGCAGGCCCTCTTGCTTATGGTACAGCGGAAGAAACGGTGCAACAGGTGAAAAGTACGCTGGCTATTATGATGCCCGGTGGCGGCTATCACTTTGCGCCGACGCATTCGATACAGGACAATACCCCCACCGAAAACGTGCTGGCTATGTACCAAGCTGTTCATACCTATGGTATATATTGATTTTCAAAAGACCGTCTTTTTACAAGGCGGTCTTTTCTTTTTTAACTTGTCAATTATTGTTGGCATAAAAGACTTGCACACCACATATCTTGTACCATAAAAAGCGGCTGGGAAACGCCGAACAGAAAAGAGGATGAAGTGATGGCCAACAATAGTATATATCGCGACATCGCCAATCGCACAGGCGGAGACATTTATATCGGCGTTGTCGGCCCCGTTCGCACAGGGAAATCGACCTTTATCAAGCGATTTATGGATACGCAAGTCCTGCCGTATATGGAAAGTGATTATAAGCGAGAGCGCGCGACGGACGAACTGCCGCAATCGTCTGCAGGACGCACCATTATGACGACAGAGCCGAAATTTGTGCCCGAAGACGGCGCGACGGTGACAGTGGATGATGGGGTAGAGCTTAAGGTGCGCCTTATTGATTGCGTGGGATACATTGTACCGTCCTCGCTTGGTTACATTGAAAACAATGCGCCGCGTATGGTGAAAACACCGTGGTTTGATGAGGAGATCCCTTTTAATATGGCGGCGGAATTGGGAACGCAAAAGGTTATCAATGAGCA
>JAZSHG010000087.1:0-6808 GCA_045533135.1 Acutalibacteraceae bacterium | reverse complement strand
GTATGTTTGGATTCGTTGGTAAGGAGGAGACGGCTGTCAAAGAGGCGGCACGCGCCTTTTTGGGGTTGCTTCACCGGGAGGTGACGGGACGCTACGCAGGCGTACCTGTGATCGCGATGGATCCAACACCGGCTATTGTGGTACGTGTTGCCGGAAAATACCGCTATAAATTGCTGATTAAAACGGTCAACAATTCACAACTACGCGCAATGCTGTCGCAACTTTTGGCTGAGTTTAATCGTCGCGCAGATCGTAATGATGTACGCGTGTTTGTTGATATCAATCCGCTTAATTTGCTTTGAGGAGGAAAACCATGGCTATTCGTAATATTGTAAAAATCGGAGATCCCATTTTGAATAAAGTGTGCCGTCCTGTGACAGACTTTGATGAGCGGCTTTGGCAGTTGCTTGACGATATGCGCGATACGCTTGTGCAAGCCGATGGCGTTGGTTTGGCCGCGCCGCAGGTGGGCATTTTGCGTCGCATATTTATTATGGATGTGGGAGATGGCCTTATTGAGGCGATCAACCCTGAAATTGTGTCTGAAAAAGGTGTGCAAGAGGAGACGGAAGGCTGCTTGTCCCTGCCGAATGAGTGGGGCGTGACCAAACGTCCGCGCAAGGTGAAGCTTAAAGCACAGGATCGATATGGAAAATACTTTTTTGTCACGGCTGAGGATTTGAAGGCGCGCTGTATTTGCCATGAGAACGATCATCTCAACGGCATTTTGTTTACAAGCCACATGATTAGAAAGATTGATCCCGAAGAAATGTAAAGGAGCTCTGTTCCATGCGCGTTGTTTTTATGGGCACACCGGATTTTGCTGTGCCATCGCTGAAAAGCCTTATCGAAGCTGGGCATGAAGTCTGTTTGGTTGTTACCAGGGAGGATAAACCCAAGGGCCGCGGCCAGCAGATGGCTTTTTCTGATGTGAAGGAATATGCCCTTACACAAAACCTGCCTGTTTATCAACCAAAAAGCTTGCGCAATGATGAGGCACGTGAGACTATTGCCGCCTGTAACCCGGATGTGATCGTGGTTGTGGCGTATGGACGCATTTTGCCTGCGGATATCTTGTCGATACCGCCTTACGGATGCGTCAATGTGCACGGCTCGCTTCTGCCGCGTTATCGCGGTGCGGCACCGATACAATGGGCCGTTCTTAATGGCGATGCGGAGTCCGGTGTCACGACTATGTTGATGGACGTGGGATTGGATACGGGGGATATGCTGTTACAATCTCGTCGCACCATCCCCGACACGATGACGGCCGGTGAACTGTTTGATCTTTTATCTGCAGATGGGGCGGCACTGCTAGTCGAAACTTTAGATGCTTTGAAGGCAGGCACAATCAAACCCACGCCGCAAGGCGATGACCTTGTCAGCTATGCATCAATGCTGGATCGCTCTTTTAGCCCCATTTCCTGGGAAAACGATGCCAAAACCCTGCATAACCGTGTGCGCGGATTGAATCCTTGGCCCTCCGCAACTTGTCAGTTTTCCGGAAAAACGCTGAAAATACATGTGAGTCGTGTCGGTGCGCCCTGTGATGCACCGGTTGGTACGGTTGTGTCGACAAAGCCGTTGACGGTCGCTTGTGGTGGCGGCACTTCACTGGAATTACTGGAGGTGCAGTACGAGGGTGCACGCCGCATGTCTGCTACCGATTTCTTGTGCGGTCATCCGATCGCGGTTGGTGAATTATTGAAATAACAAGGAGAAAGAAGTATGTTTGGGTGGTTTATTGACTACTGGTATTTAGTGCTGGTTGTTCCGGCAATTATTTTGACAATGATTGCGCAGATTCGTGTTAAAAGTGTCTTTCGCAAGTATAGCCAGCATACGTGCTCGTATACCGGCTCTGCGGCATCTCGTATGATACAGGATGCCAATGGACTGCAACTGCCTATTGTTCCTGTCAGAGGATCTATGACCGATTTTTACGATCCGCGTTCTCAATCGATACATCTGTCCGACACTGTTCGTGATGAGGCGACGGTGGCGGCGGTCGGTGTTGCGGCGCACGAAACAGGGCACGCGTTGCAGTATGCTAAAAAATATTTTCCTGCACATTTGCGCATGGCAATTGTGCCTATCACCAACTTTGCCTCTTCGATCTCCTCGCTTTTGGTGATTTTGGGGTTGGCACTTAGTTATGATATTCTTGCCTATGCAGGCGTTTTCTGCTTTGGCTTTGCTGTGGTTTTTCAACTGGTCACTTTGCCTGTTGAGTTTGATGCCAGTCGCCGTGCGCTTGCCACACTGCGCGCAACCGGCCGCTTTACCGAGGAACAACTCACCGGTGTGCGTCGCGTACTGACGGCTGCGGCACTTACCTATGTTGCGGCGCTGTTCTTATCTTTGATGAGCTTTTTACGTCTGCTGTTGATTGTTAACGGCAGACAACGCCGTTGAGTGCCGTCAGCGGGCGCTTGGCGGCTGTTCAAGCGATTCGCCGCTTAAATGAGCAGAATGCTTATTCTAACTTTCTGGTTAACAATTTGCTCCAAACAGGAGAGTGGGATCCTAAAGAACGTGCCTTAGCGACAGCGCTGATATATGGCACTGTTGAGCGACGTTTGACGCTTGATTATTTGCTTTCTTCCTGTTCTTCTAAGCCGCTCAAACGTCTGCACCCTGCTGTGCTGGCGATCCTGCAAACCGCCGCTTATCAGCTGGTATATATGGATAAAGTCCCCGAATCGGCGGCGGTAAATGAGGCGGTCAAACTGACCAAAGCAATGGGACAACACGCGGCATCCGGGTTTGTGAATGCTGTGTTGCGAGCGGTTGCACAGCGTTATCATGATTTACTTGATGACTTGGGAGATAGTGACAGAGACCTGTCATTACGGTATTCTTGTCCTGTTGAATGGGTCAAGTTTTGGCAAAAGGCCTACGGTCGCGAGAAAATGCTTGCCATCTTGGCACACCTCAATGACGAACCGCCCGCTTTTCTTCGCGTCAATACGCTAAAAACCGACACGCAAACGGTTGTGTCGCATTTGCGTGGTTTGGGTGCAAATGTAGAAGAAATAACCGAACCTGCCGATTGCCTTAAAGTTTCCGGCGTTTTTCCAGGAAATCCACTTGAAATAGACACAGAAATCTGTTACTATTATCAGGATAAGGCTTCCCAACTTGCTTGTTTCGCTTTAGGCGTACAAGCAGGGCAACGTGTAGCAGATGTCTGCGCGGCACCCGGTGGCAAAAGCTTGACTATTTCCCAATATCTTGGTGGAGAAGGCGAAGTGGTTTCCGGCGATATTTATGCCACTAAGTGCGATACCATACGCAAACGCGCTAAACAGATGGGGATTGAAAACATTACCGTGGTTGAGCGTGATGCTTCTGTTGCTTGCCCTGACAAATGGGTTAGTGCTTTTGATCGTGTTCTTTGTGATGTGCCTTGTTCGGGATTGGGCGTTATTCGTCGCAAACCGGAGATACGCTATAAATTGCCGTCGGAGTTTGTTGATCTTCCTGCCTTGCAATACCGTATACTCACCGCTTCGGCGGCAATGGTAAAAAAAGGCGGTTGGTTGCAATATTCCACTTGTACATTAAACCCTGCGGAAAATGAAGAGGTTGTCAAGCGCTTTTTGCAGGAAACCCCCGATTTTTCTCCGCGCATATTACCCTTGCCGCAGGCATTTGCCGCGGCAGAACGTAAGCCGCATTGGCATATTACATTGCTTCCGCATCAGCATGAAACCGACGGCTTTTTCATCGCCGGTTTTGAACGAACGGTTTGAGGTGAGCTTTTGGAAAGACCGGATATTCGAGCGTTGACGCCCGAACAATTAAAAGATGTCGTGGTCTCTCTGGGCGTTCCTGCTTTTCGCGCCAAACAGGTGCGTGATTGGCTGGATAAAGGTGTTTCCTCCTTTGAACAAATGAAGAACCTGCCGATTTCTCTGCGCCAACAGCTGGAGGAGCGGTTTTCCATTCCGTCAGTTAAGATCCTCCGCAAATTGGTTTCTGCTATTGATGGCACGGTGAAATATCTTTTCGAGTTGCCTGACGGCGAGACTGTGGAATCGGTGCTTATGCACTATCACCACGGTTGGTCACAATGTCTTTCTACGCAGGTGGGCTGTCGTATGGGGTGCTCCTTTTGTGCTACCGGCATGGGCGGCTTGGTGCGCAATATGACAGCAGGGGAGATGCTCTCTCAAATTGAGGCGGCACAACAAGACAGTGGTGTGCGTGTATCCTCTATCGTATTGATGGGTATGGGGGAGCCGCTTGATAATTTTGAGCAAGTGACGGCTTTTCTTGACCGACTGGCAACCGATGGCGGCGTGCGCATTGGTATGCGCCATGTTTCGCTGTCTACCTGTGGCCTGGTCGATAAGATTCGCCTACTTATGGATAAAAGGTATGCGCTGACTTTATCGGTATCGCTTCACGCTCCTAACAATGACTTGCGCGACAGATTGATGCCGATTAATAAGCGTTGGCCCGTGGAGATATTGCTGGAAACCTGTCGCGAGTACGCAACGGTTACAGGCAGGCGCATTTCCTTTGAATATGCGATGATACACGGAGTCAATGATACCGATGCTTGTGCTAAAGAGCTTGCGACACAGCTAAAAGGTATGCTGTGCCATGTGAATCTTATCCCTGCCAATGAAGTTGAGGGGAAAGACCACCGGCGTAGCTCGCGTGAGCGTTTGTTGGCTTTTCAGCGCTTGCTGGAAGCTGAGGGAATAACGACAACTATTCGCAGGACGCTGGGAGCGGATATCAATGCTTCCTGTGGCCAGTTGCGCAGACAGAATGAGCTACAAGAGAAAGGGGAGTGAGGGCTATGGTGATCGTTGGTGCTAGCGATATCGGGCTTTCCCGTGCGGAAAACCAAGACGACTTTGCCTACAAGGTGCTGTCTGAAAACGCAGGCTTTGCATTGGTTTGTGACGGTATGGGTGGCGCAAACGGTGGATCCATTGCCAGTCGCATCGCCTCTCACTTGGTAGCTGAACGCATTGTTCAAGCATATCGCCCCGAAATGAGTGGGAATTCCGCTGATAATGTGTTGGAAAGCGCTGTGGCCGCCGCTAATGTTGAGATATTTGACAAAGCGGCACAGGATATGGATCTCGTAGGTATGGGCACCACTTTGGTAGGGGGCATTTTACTTTATGATGCTATGCACATTGTTCACGTGGGTGACAGTCGTGCATATCTTTACCGAGACGGCAGTTTACATCAAATCACAACCGACCATTCCTATGTACAGGATATGATCGATAAAGGGCAGCTAACGCCGGAACAGGCGCGCTCGGATCCACGAAAACATATTATTACTCGTGCCCTAGGTGTTGAAAATGAAATTCAGGCTGATTTTGATATTGTGATGCCTGTACAGGAAAAGGACTTGTTTTTGTTTTGCTCCGATGGTTTAACCAATATGGTGGAGCCTGATGAAATACAGAGGATTTTAGATACAACATCGGTCAATGAAATGCCACAAGTGCTGATTGCGGCCGCCAATGCAAAAGGCGGTACGGATAATATCACGGTTGTGGTCGTGGCGCAGGAATAACGAACAGGAGTGAGCATATATGGATAAGTATATCGGTAAGCGGTTGGACGGACGGTATGAGATCCGCGAAGTCATCGGCATAGGTGGTATGGCTTATGTGTACAAGGCTTATGACACGATTGACGATAGGATCGTGGCCGTTAAGATTCTCAAGGACGAGTTTTTAAACAATCAAGAATTTACTCGTCGTTTCAAGAATGAATCTAAGGCTATTGCTATTTTGTCCCATCCCAATATCGTCAAAGTGTATGATGTCAACTTTAGCGAAAGCCTGCAATATATTGTGATGGAATATATTGACGGTATTACGCTTAAGGAGTATATGGATCAGCAACATGATATCCGCTGGAAAGAAGCGGTGCATTTTACGTTGCAGATTCTGCGCGCTTTGCAACATGCACATGATAAGGGTATTGTTCACCGCGATATCAAGCCGCAGAATATTATGCTTTTGGCAGACGGCACCATTAAGGTGACAGACTTTGGCATCGCTCGCTTCTCACGTCAGGATATCCGTGCCACCAGTGAGGATAAGGCTATTGGCTCTGTTCACTATATCAGCCCCGAACAGGCACGTGGTGAGATCACCGATGAAAAAGCAGACATCTATTCGGTTGGTGTTATGCTTTATGAAATGCTCACGGGTAGACTGCCGTTTGATGCTGATAACGCGGTGTCCGTGGCAATTATGCAGTTGCAATCTACACCCACACCGCCTCGCGAGGTCAATCCGGATATTCCCGAAGGCCTGGAAGATATTACCATCAAAGCAATGCAGAAGGAGCCTGCCGATCGTTATCAGTCTGCCGCTGAGATGTTGTGTGATATTGACGAGTTCAAACGCAACCCCAGTATTCATTTTGAGTATAAATATTTTGTTGACGAAACCCCCACTCGCTTTGTGGAGGCTATCACCAAAGTGAAAGGTGAACCCGATCCGATAGATGAGGAAGAAGATGAAGAAGAGGAGAAAAAGTCCATCTTCATGCCTATTTTGGCGGCGGTTGCCGGCGCAGTTCTTCTGATTTCCTTTATTTTCGTTGGCGTTGTTTTCCTGGGTAAATTCCTTGAACCTACCGATTCTTCTGCCGAAGAGGTAAAGGTTACCGGTTTTATTGGGATGAATGTCAACGACGTTATTCACAATGAGGCCTACTTGAGTAAGTATAAGTTCGACGAAGTGTATGAGCAGTTCGATGATTCTCCGGCGGGGACGATTATTAAGCAGTCTCCCGGCGAGGGTCGTACCGAAAAAGTGAA
>JAZSHG010000208.1:0-17101 GCA_045533135.1 Acutalibacteraceae bacterium | reverse complement strand
ATCCGTGGTCACAAGTGGGGTGTTGCCGCCCTTTTCTTTCACAACTTCGGCAGCCTTTTGCGCGCGATCCTCGTATGTATCACAAACAGCGGTCACGGTCACTTCGGGCATCTTTAACAGCACCCACTCCATAATACCGCTGCCGCGATTGCCAAGGCCGATCACACCTACGTTGATATGTTTCATAACCTTTCTCCTTTATCAAGCAAATATATCGGGATCATACTCAGGCACTGCATCGTAATGGGATACCACAAAACCGGCTACTTTGGCGGCATACGCCAAGCAGGTGTCCAGCCCCTGACCTTGCAAATATTTGTGCAAAAACGCCGCCGAAAAAGAGTCTCCCGCGCCAACGGTAGAGGCGACCTGTACTCGCTCACTCTCGCAGGAATAGAGGGCGTTGTGCGCGGTGCCAAACGCCGATGCGCCGTCAGCTCCCTGTGTGATGATGACACACCGCAGGTTGGGATATCGTTTTGCCAGCGCGCGGGCAAAATCTTGCGGTACAGTGTCCTCTATTTCCAACAACGCGGAAACCAGTGGCAATTCCTCGTCGCTTACTTTGATGATCGTCGCATTTTCGGCGGCAAATTGTACCGTTTTCGCGGTGTAAAACGGCGGCCGAATATTGATGTCCACAAACACGTCGCGATAGCATCTTTTATTCAGCAACCTTTGCAAGCTTTCGTAGTTATAGGCACTGCGCAAAGCCAAGGTGCCAAAATATAGTACATCAAACGTCTCTGCCACCGTATCGCAAGGGATATAATCGTAGGCAACATCCGACAGAAGGGTATACGTCGGCACCGCTTGCGCATCCAGCGTCACTTGACAGCTACCCGTTGGTTTGTCCGTCAACATTGACACATAGGCAGTACTAATCCCCCATGCCTCAAGTTGCGAAAGCGCCGCCATGCCAAGTGCATCCTTGCCCAACGCAGAAAGCATAAACACCTCTTCCCCATGCTTTGCAAGATGCGCCGCAAAGTTGAGCGGTGCGCCGCCAATATGTTGTTTATCGGGATAAATGTCCCATAATATTTCACCAAAGGATAAGATTTTCACGGTGTCTCCCCCTTTTCTCTTGCATCTTACCATGTTTTTCAACAGAAAACAAGAAAAACGCGCAGACGGCGGCAGAAAAATCTGCCGCCGTCTTGGGGAATTAGAAATTAGTTGTCTTTAACTTTCTTTTTACCGATCACACTGCTTCCGAACATACCTGCGCCGCCCGTCAACGCCAGCGCAAACCACAGCCACAATTGGCTATTGACGCCGGTATCGGGGGAATCCAAATCGGGTTCGGGCGCTGTATAGATGTTGCGGAACACCACGACATCGGCAATAGCGCCTGTGATGGCCTCATCATTCACCTTCACATCCGCGACCAAATTGCCGTGATGATCATCTGTAACGACAATTTCAATCTTGTGGGCGGTTTTATCTGTCGTGATGCCGTTTTCATCGATTTCATCCTCGACAATCACGTAATAGTAACGACCGACCTCGTTAAAGATTTCGGGGCGGAATATGACAATACCGTCGCCGTCATCCTTCAGCGTAAGTGTCACATCATCCTGACAAACGGTCGTTTCGCCATAAGCGAAGTCGGCCGCCGTTTTGTGAAGATCAAACTTAAACTCGCCGTCGACAAGTGCTCTGCCCGTCAGCGTCTTGGTGGCCTCTAAAGCAACATAGGTCGGTGTGGCGGTATAGGTGTTGTTAAACACGATCTTACCATTGTCGGTGATGTTCTCATAGGTGGTCACTTCGGTGAGCACACCATCAACGTCTTGCTTGGACACAACGCCCTTGTGAAGCTGTTTATCCTTGATATGCAAGATGCCGTTATCATCCTGTACAACTTCCAGACGAATGTGGTAGGAAGACATATCATAGGTAACGCCTACAACATCGCCGACCACTTCGACGATCTTGAAGTGGTAGATACCTGCGGCGTTAAGGGAAACCGCAGGGAATCTGAACACGCCGTTTGCATCGTTCGAGACCGCTTCGCCGATCTGCTCGCCGTTGGGGGCATTGATCAGCTTGAAGGTAAACTCTCCTTGAGTAAGAGGCTTGCCGTCACGACCGCTCAGCACCTTTTCGCCGCCAAAGTCGGTGTGGATATCATACGGAATAGGCGTCGGCACAAAACCGTTACGGAACACCACCTCAGGAGACTCCATACCGTCTTTCTGTATGGCCACACGTGCGGTAAGCAAACCTTGCGAATTGTCGGTTACCGTCACCGTAACGGTATAGACCGCCTTGTCATAATCATAGTTGGCAACGCCGCCATCCTGTTCAAACAGTTCATACACATACGTGCCTGCTTTCGCATAGGTGATCGCGCCAAAAGCGAACTTACCGTCTGCGGTGTTTTCCACAGTAGAATCGGCAGGCATCGGTGCACCCACAGTAACAGCTTTGAGTTCAAAGGTAAACTCATTGTCCTGCATGATTTTGCCTGTAAGCAGTTTGGTGCCTTCCAGCGTAACGGTGGCATCTGTGGCATCGTAGGTGTTTTTAAACACAATATCCTCAACATTACCGTTGCCATTGTTGATGGCCGCAGTTGCGGTAATGGTCTGGTCACCATTGTCGACAACCGTGACCGTGACCGTGTACACCGTACTGTCATAGGTGAAGCCACCAATCTTATTGGCACTAGATTCCGCAATCTTGTACTGATAAACGTTACCCTTATGTGTGTCACCGAACTCAATCGTGGGGAACACAAAGGAGCCGTCCGCCGCGTTCATAACAGTGGTCGCATGCGGCATCGGTGCGCCGTTAGTCAGCGCCTCAAGCACAAAGGTAAACTCATTGGCATTGAGAATACGGTCACCCTCAATTTCTTTCTTGCCGGACAGGGTGATAAAATCAGACGCAGAAGGCACGTAGGTGTTGGTAAAGGTGGGAACGGTCTGCCCCGGCGCCAAGTCGATCGCCGTCTGCGCAAAGATCGCGCCGTTGAGATCATCTGTGATGGTGACCTCGACCTTGTAAACCTTGTCGGAATACTGAATGTTATTGATGATCTGACCGTGGTTGATCTCTGCCAGGTAATAGGTATAGGTCTTGCCAACATCTGCCACGGAATAGCTAAGAGTGATGGCCGTTTTACCTGCCGCATTGGTCAGTGCCGAGCGAACGATCTCCTCAGCATCTGCCGTCTTGGTAGGATCTACATCATAGAGAGCAAACTGATAACCGCCAAGCGCGTGGTTGGCCATTTCCTTTTGAATATTGATGGTGGCGTCGGCAGAACCTGTCGGCGCATACACGTTGCTGAACTTGGCCGACACCAGCCACTCACCGCTGACGGTCGTGTTGAGCATATTGCTCACCGCCACGATTTCCAGATCGCCGTCCATATTCTCATCGACAACCGTTACAGAGAAGCTACGCTCCGCTGTATCATAGGTGATACCGCCCTGCGCACCTTTCAGCTCGATCACGCGGTAGTAATAGGTGCCTGCGGCGGTATATTTCTCGCCTGCTAAAGAGAACAGGTGCGTTTTAGAGGTGTCATCGGCATCGATGGTCGCGGTAGCAATAACCGTACCGGCCGCTTTCGTCAGATCCAACCGCTCCAGTTGGAAGGTATAGCTTTCACCGCTCAGCCATTCGGTGCGGTTGCCCGTGATCTCCTTAGCAATCTCTACACTGACACCTTGGCCGTTGGTCTCAACAGGCACATACGTGTTAACGATGATCGCCCGATCGTTGGCAGTAGCATCAACGACGCCGGAAAGCGCACTCCTTTCGGTGTTGAGCACAAATCCGGTAGGAATGTTTTTCTCCGTGACGGTGTAGGTGGTTTCTTCCGGGATGCCTCTGATAACAAAGGATTCGCCCTCTGCCAACGTAACTGTGTATTTACCGCCTTGCAGAGTAATATTGCCTGCGGAAGAGGCAAAGGTGCCTGTAATGGGCTTTCCGGCAGCATTGGTCAGCAAAACCTCTGCCGTAAATTTAACGGAATCGTGAATATCCACCGACGCACCATGCGCATTGACCACCTGCTTGGTGATGACAAGGTCTCCTTCGCCGATCGCGGTGTTGACAAAGGCTACATCATCGATCATATACTGAGCGACCGTACCCGTTGCCACTTTACCCATCAGCACACCGTTCACGTGCACCGATTTCACCTTATAATCGGTGTTATCCGAGATCTCTTCCACGGTATACACTGTACCGGTAGGAATATCTGCAAGCCACAAGGTCTGATCCTTCTTGAGTTCGACCTCATAGACGCCTTGAGTAAAGGTCGCTTTGAAGCCGTCCCCTTCGGGCGTTTTGTCAAGTGCGGTGATCCAGGCGTCAAAAGCACCTGTCAGCGGTGCGCTGATGCGGAATTTGAACACATCAGAAGTGCCTGTTTCAAAGATATCCACCGTTTTGGAGATTTTGATACCGGTGGCCGGGGTAACCTTCAGCAAACCGTTGTTGCCAAGGTTGGTATCGACATAGACGGTGTTGTTGTGCTCGCTGATATAGGGATGGAACACCATGTGAGCCGAGCGCGTGTCAGGCTCATTGAAACCCTCGGCCTTGCTCTCGTCATACATTTTCAGCTCGCGCGCAGGCGTACCCTTTGGCACAAACCACGCACCGACTTTTTGATTATCAATGGTGGTAAAGTCGCTCTTGAAGCCGTTATCCTTTGCCACCTTGATAGAAGCCGCAGACATCGGTTCCCACAAGAACACAGGGGTGTCCGAATCGTCGGTAAAGACGTAACGGCGGTGGTAATACGTATCTGTTAGCGTTTCATCCGGCACTTCGTTTGCGCCTACGAGAACATAGTCATTGCCGCTCTTTTTGTAAACGGCGGAATCAAAAGTATAATAGAACCGCTCGTTCTCTTTGTTGGGGGTAAACTCAGACATCGTGGTGATGTGCTCATCGTGGGTTTTCGCTGTGATATCGTAACTATTGTTCCAGAAAAGGCGCGTGTGCCCATCGTTGTCAAGATGTCTTTCATCCGTCAATTTGGTATCACTGATAGATTTGCCCGTGATCTTGGTGATATTAAACTCGTTGAGATCGGAGCGCAATCCTGTTTCATAGATCAAACGGATGGGAGATACATTTTCTGCATCTTCCACTTCTACGCTGACATCAGTTGCTGTGTCCACATTGTTACCGGTAAGGGACACGAGATAGGTAACCATCGGCACCAGTGCGGCAGGGATCTTCCAGCTGACAGTCTGCTCACCGGTTTTGATATTGGTGCGCACCTGCACGGACATATACATCATATCGGAGTTTTTGATACTACCCGCCGTTTCGCCCAAAAAGCCGTAAGAACGAATGATATAGACCGCATCGGCAGGAACAGCTTCGGTGCCATCCTTGTCATAGAAGCCTGCATAAGCAAAATCTTCCTTGGCATACCAGGCGATATAGTTGGACCAGTCGTCGGCGCCGTTGTATCGTAGCTGTCCGTCTTCGAAAGCTTTTCTCACCAACGCATAGGCCGCATCATTATCGGCGATCTTCAGACGTGTTTTCACAGCACGAATAAACTCGTCACCCAATTCACTGGGGTTTTCCGCAGTGCCGAGTCCATCCTCGGAGTCGTCAGAAATTTTCGACGCCATCATGTGGCCATCAAAAAGGGTGTTGCCGAGAAGGATACCGTTGATATGCTTGACTTCCATATATTCGCCAAGCGTATCGGTAAATTCAACGTAACCCGAAAAATCGGGGCTGCCACCCTCTAAGTGGGTGGGATAGTAACGCGATTGCAAAACGATCTCCTCGACAAGATCCTTAAACGCCGCAGTCAAGCCGTCGCCCGATGCAGAAAAATACTGATCCACATAAGATTTACTTGTCGCATAGGAGTTTTTGGTGATGCTGACATTAGAATCGTTTCCGCTCGGACGCTCCACCCATACGGACATCGTTTGGGTGTTTTTATTCTGATAGGTTGCCCAAAGGTTATCGGTAAGCGTGGATTTATCGGGATCAAGCACACTGCTGGCGATCTGCTTTGCGGTGCTGTCAGAAATATTGCTCAGGTTAAAACCAAGGGTGTAGAAAAGACTTCTCCCTGCACCGTTTTCCTCGTTCACGCGGTACTTATTTTCGATGCGGTTTTTGATATACGAGGCGGTCAATTGCACAAGAAAACTCTGGCCAATTTGCACACCGGAGGAGCTACCGTCACCCACATTGGCGCCATAGCGATTGTTATAGGTCTGATTTTCGACATTATCAAATGCGCTAGCGCCAAAAGTGGGTGCGCCGTCGGACATCAGCACGACGATAGGCATACGGTGTTCGCCTGCTTGCCAGTTGTCTTTGCCGATAACAATATCGCTGTCGGGAACCTCGTTGAACATTTTATATGCTTCCCAAAGACCGGCCTGCATATAGGTGGCACCACCGAAGCTTTTGCTGCTAAAAGAGTTTCCGGCGGTAGCTCCGGAAACACCAGTGTATACAGACACCGTGCTGCTGGCGTAGCGGATATAGTTGCCATCACTGCGCGTGGTGGTATAGCGGTCAAGCGGCATCAAGCGCGTGACCGAGCCATTATAGGTGCCGTTGTCGTCGCCTGCATACAGCACCACACCAACGCGGTTATTTTTGTTCGCCGCTTGCAACTGTTTGATGGCATTATTGGCCGCTTCGATTAACTGCGTGCGTGCGCTTGTCGGCATCGAGTTGGAAAGGTCAAGCACCAGCACTGTGTCGGTTGGAATCGTAGAATATCCCACGACCTCTTTGTTGGCCGCCAGTGTTGAAAGGGCCGTTAAAAAGTTCTTCTTATCATCAAGCATAGAAATCTTGCCGTCAAAGGCCGATGCATCCGTGAACACCGACTTATCCGTCCAAACGCCGCCTGCGTTGGCGGTGTTCAGATTGTCAAGATCAAAATACTTCGTCCAGTTATCCATTGTGTTGTTATCCACAACACGATCAAAGCCGCCATTCGGCGTGCGCACATCTGTGTCCGCAGCCGCGGCTGACAGCGGAAAATACGTCAGCATCAGTGCCAGGCACAGTAAAACGCTGATGATGCGCTTTTTCAAATTCATTTTCGTTTTCACGTTGGTTCCTCCTTGTCGCACTCACGGTTGTGTCAAGTAGCTTCTGTGGTTGATGATTGCGTCTGTAATGACTTAGAAATACGCCTGATCATAGATTTGAGTTCCAACAAAGCAGAATGACAGGCAGGCTCATTCAGTAAGCGTATGGGTACGGCCATTTCCTCGCCCGACATCGGGCTTCGCGAGTAGACCGTATTCAAAATTCCTTCTGCATTTGGTGCATACACCAATATCAAGTGGTATGCTGTTTCTGTAGGAAGCTCGGCAGCGTCCATATACTGATCGATCTGCACGACCCCTTGTCGCAACAAGAAATCGCAAGCGGTGGGAAGCTCGCCACAAACGGCAACTTTCACATTTCTCGGCATGCGGTTTCTACACTCCTTTCAAAAACAAAATTTCTTTGTTCTGTTGTATTCAGTATAGCAAAATTTTTCCTTCAAAACGAAAATGCGTAAATTCAGTGCTTTTTTGCGTAAATTCTGACCTCTTAGCAATATTCAAGCCGACTTTTCCTCTACCCTTCTTGAAAATCGTGTCGCTTCGTGCTATATTGGTATCGTAATATAGCACAGACGGAGTGATCACCTATGAGAGTTGCTATCTGCGATGACGAAAAGATCTGCCGCGCACAGGCATTGGATATTGCCACCGATTACGCCGAGGAACGAAAAGATAAGGATATTGTTTTTGAGATATTCTCGGAGTCCGAATCCTTATTGCAAGCTATTCGCGCGGGCGCACAATTCGAGATCCTTATTCTGGACATCGTTATGCCCGGTATGAACGGTATTGAACTGGGGCAGGCACTGCGCAACGATGGCTATGACGGCAAGATCATCTACTTGACCTCCAGTGAGGAATATGCCATAGACTCTTTCAAGATTCGTGCATTTCACTACCTGCTCAAGCCCATCGAGAAGCACTCATTCTTCGCAACTATGGACGAAGCTATCCATTCTATTGCCATCAAAAAAGACAGAAGTCTTATCGTCAAAACCAAAGAAAGCAACGCTCGTATTACCTTTGACAGTCTTCTCTACGCCGAACTATTAAAACGCAGTGTGGTATACCACCTGACCGACGGCAAGGTACTGGAAAGCACTACCCTGCGCACCACCTTTACCGAAGCGGTGCAACCGTTGCTGGCAGACCGGCGCTTTGCGCTTTGTGGTGCCAGTATGGCGGTCAATCTGCACCACATCACTATGGTTGAAAGCGAAGCCATTGTATTTTTGAATGGCGAAAAGGTTTTTCTGGGTAAAAAAGCCTGTCGTGACTTGCGCGCCACCTGGAACGAGTATTGGCTGTCAACGGAGGGATAAACATGGAAATATTAAAAAATATATCGGTCGTTTGGTCATTGATCCATACCCTCGTGATGTTTCTTTTCTTGTTTGAATCACGTTATCCGCGTAAGAAGACGATCATCCTCACCGTTGCAACTATGGCGCCGCTCATTATTGTGAACTTATTTCTGTTCATTTTTCTCGGATTTGAAAAGTACGGCACGCTAATGTTGCTCACGCTGTCGTTTCCCAGCTGTATCGTCTTTTGGTTTCTTTCCAAATACAGGGACGCTCGGTTCTTTTTCACCTTCTGTGTGGTCGACACCATTGTCTTGGAAATCATCTACGTCACCAATATTCTCAACCACTACCTCACCCCTGACACCTATTGGGTCATGTTCAGCATTCGCCTGCTCATCTATCCGCTCATCGAGCTGATCGTCTACAAAAAGCTGCGTTCGATGTACCTTGAAGTGCAAAAACACAACCAAAAAGGTTGGGGGCTTTTCGCCATTATCGGCGCATTATTTTACATCGCCATCACCTTGCTGATGACGTACCCCTCCCCGGTCACCGACCGGCCGGAATATCTGCCGGTGCTGGTACTGCTGTTTGTTTTGATGCCGACCATCTATTTTGACATTATCGCTACACTGCGCCGCCAACAACACCTGCACGAAATGACAGAGCAGGAAAGCATTTTGAAAATACAGGTATCAAACCTAACCGCACGCATGGAAGAATTGGCCGCCGCTGACCATAAATTCCGCGTTGAGCGGCACAATTTCCGACACAAGATGAAAACCATCATCAGCCTTTTGGAGTCAGAGCAGTACGAAGAGTGCCACATGCTGTTGGAGGAATATAACGAAGCGCTGGAAAAGACCAAAATCAAACGCTTTTGTCAGCACTCCGTTATCGACGCCGTTTTATCGTCTTATATCCGCCGTGCAGAGGCAAAGTCCATCAAGCTCACCTACGGTTTCGCCTTCCCTGACACCATTCCGGTCAATGAGGCTGAGCTGGCTACCGCTATTGCCAATGCGCTGGAAAACGCGATCAACGCCTGCGAAAAGCTGGAGCCCGAAAAGCGATATATCGACATCAAGGTGTTGGATCGCCCCCGTTTTATCATTCAAATTGCCAACAGCTATGAAGGCGATATTGCGTTTGACGAGGACAATATCCCCGTCAACGAGGAGCAAGACCACGGCTTTGGCACTCGTTATATTGCGGCCTTTTGTCAAAAAAGCAACGGATTCTATCAGTTCAAAGCTGAAAACGGCCGTTTCACGCTGTATATCAACTTTTGATTTTAAGGGGTTTTTCTATGAAAAAGTTTAGTCTCAATGGGCAGTGGAATCTTCAAGGCGGCGGATATGCCACCGCAGGCACCATCCCCGGCTCTGTTTACTCCTTTCTGTTGGATGCCGCATTGATTCCCGATCCCTTCTATCGGGATAACGAGCTGGAAGCGCTCGCACTGATGGACAATGAATTCACCTTCACCAAAGCCTTCACCTACGCCGCCCAAAACCGTGTGTTGCTACACTGTGACGGCTTAGACACCCTTTGCGACATCTACTTAAACGGCAAGCATATCGCCTACACGGACAATATGCACCGCGCATGGGAGTTTGAGGTCACCGAGCAACTGCAAAACGGCAAAAATGAGATCAAGCTGATCTTTCACCCTGTTGACAGCTACATCAAAGAAAAGCAAGCAAAAAAACACATCATCGGCACGCACGAATGCATGGACGGCTTCGCGCATATTCGCAAGGCTCACTGCATGATGGGTTGGGACTGGGGTCCCCGTCTGCCCGACGCCGGTATTTGGCGGGAGATCTATCTGTTGGAATGCGACAGTGCGCGCATTGTCGATATGCATCCGGTACAGCGACACGAAAATGGGCGCGTGTTTCTTACACCGCACGTCGAAACCGATCAGCCTTGTCAGTTGCGCGTCACCCTGACCGCGCCCGACGGCAAAGCGGTCGAAATCCAACCTAACGCCGAAAACGAGATCCAAACCCCACAGCTTTGGTGGCCAAACACGCTCGGAGCACAACCGCTCTATACCGTAAAAGCCGAGATCATTCAAAATGGCACGGTCGCCGACACCGTTGAAAAACGTATCGGCCTGCGCACCTTGGAACTTGTCCGCGAGCGCGACAAATGGGGCGAGAGCTTCCACCACCGTGTCAATGGCGTAGATTTCTTTGCGATGGGCGCAGACTATATTCCCGAGGACAATATTCTTTCCCGTATCACTCCCGAACGCACAGAAAAACTGCTTCGGGCCTGTGTTACCGCAAACTACAATGCCATTCGCGTTTGGGGCGGCGGCTTTTATCCTCACGACTTCTTCTTTGACCTGTGCGATGAGCTGGGACTTGTCGTGTTCCAGGATATGATGTTTGCCTGCTGCCTGATCAGTGATGACCGTCACTTTATCGACAACGTTACGGCAGAATTTGAGGATAACCTCAAACGCATCCGTCACCACGCCTCCATCGCGGTCATCTCGGGCAACAACGAACTCGAACAAGGCTACTGGCCTCCTGCCTTTGCTGATTTTCACCCCATCTATTTTGAGCTGTTCGAAGATATTTTGCCGCGCTTGATGAAAACACATTGCCCTTATATCCCCTACATTCCCTCCAGCCCCACAACTTGCGGGCATTTCATCGACCCCTGCAATGAGAATTACGGTGACAGCCACTATTGGGAGGTTTGGCACAGCAACAAGCCCTTTACTGAGTATCGCAAGCACTTTTTCAGATATTTGAGCGAATTCGGTTTCCAATCCTTCCCCAGCGAAAAAACGGTCAACAGCTTTACCTTGCCGGAAGACCGCAACGTATTCAGCCGTATTATGGAAATGCACCAGCGCAACGGCAGTGCCAACGGCAAAATTCTTTCCTACCTCTCGCAGACCTTCCTCTACCCCGCCGAATTTTCCACGTTGCTCTATGCCTCACAGCTGTTGCAAGCGGAAGCCATCAAATATGGCGTTGAGCATTTGCGACGCAACCGTGGCAGATGTATGGGCACACTTTATTGGCAGCTCAACGACATCTGGCCGGGCGCTTCGTGGGCAAGCATTGACTGCTACGGGCGCTATAAGGCGCTACAATACTATGCGAAGCGCTTTTATGAGCCTGTGCTGATCTCCTGTTGCGAGCGCGGCATGCAAGAAACGCGCACCGACATCAACGCGGAACGTTGCATTGACTATCAGACCACGGCACAGCTGACCATCACCAATGATACCTTGTACGCAGTCAATGGCACTGTGTTTTGGGAATTGCGCGATGCAAGCGCTCACGTTCTCAAATGCGGACAAGAAGCCGTCTGCGTGCCTGCTCAGTCGGTATTCTCCTTGCCCGAAATGGACTTTTGCAAGTGTGATGTGTATAACACCTATCTCTCCTACCGCTTGGTTTGTGATGACAACACCGTCAGCGAAGGTACCGTACTGTTTACAGCGCCGAAGCATTTCCGTTTCCAAGATCCCCATTTGCGCTATGAGCAAAAAGGTGATACTATAACCGTATACGCAGACAACTACGCCAAATCTGTGGAAATTGATTCGCCTGATGCCGATTTTGTGCTCAGCGACAACTATTTCGACATGAACGGCGGCAGTAAAACCGTAAAAATATTGGAGGGTAATCCCAAAACGATCAGACTCCGCTCTGTTTATGACATTCGATAAGAGGTGCTTTTATGAAACGTTCAGAAATTAACAAAGCGTTAAAAGAACTGGAAGCGATGTGTGAAAAATACAGTTGCTTCCTGCCGCCCTTTTGCCATTTTACCCCCGAACAGTGGGAAACGATCGGGCACGACTATGACGAGGTGCGCGACTGTATGCTCGGCTGGGATATTACTGACTATGGTCAGGGCGACTTCGACAAAGTCGGCTTCTCTCTCATCACCATCCGCAACGGCAACCGCGCAATGGCGGACAAATATCCCAAGGTGTATGCCGAAAAGCTACTATTTTTGAAGGAAGGGCAGTATGCGCTCAACCACTTCCATTGGTACAAGACTGAGGATATCATCAACCGTGGTGGCGGCAACGTGCTGATTCGTGTGTATAACAGCCTCCCTAACGAGGAGATCGACTATGAATCGGACGTCACCGTACATACCGACGGGCGCACTTATACCGTCCCTGCCGGCACGCAAGTGCGCCTCACCCCCGGCGAGAGTATTCACATCCAGCAATATATGTACCACGATTTTGAAGTGGAAGCAGGCACCGGCAACGTGTTGCTCGGCGAGGTCAGCCAATGCAATGATGACAACACCGACAACCGCTTCAATCCGCCTGCAGGCCGCTTCCCGGCCATTGAAGAAGACGAGCCGCCCTATCGCCTGCTGTGCAACGAATATCCAAAAGCGAAATAAGAAACATATAGAAAAAGAGCAAGCCGAACGGCTTGCTCTTTTTGGGTTTAGAGTATTTTCAGTTAGCTCAATCCTACCACAACACCGATGATAACACCGATGACAATAATCGCAACAACCATAACGCCTTTCAGTATGTTGCTTCTCTCTTCTTTTTTAGCACTTTCCTGGGCGAATTGGATGATTCTCGCATAGTCTTTGCTAACAAAGGAGGGATCAAGTTCTTTGATTTTTTGTGCAACTGCCATTGCCACTTGAGCATTTTTCGTTCTCGCTTCACCGCTGAGATGAGAAGCCGGCGTGGTCAAAAAATCAACCATTCTCAACTGCAATTTGCGCGCAGCAATGCGTTCTGCCGTACTACTCTCCGGTATTTTTTCTGCTATATTACGCAACGTGTTGTACAGTTCAGAACCCAATTTAATAAACAAGCTATATGTTGCCGATCTGTTATCCGTCTTTACACCATATCCATTGGTCGTTTGTGTATACACAAAACTACTGCCATACATTCTAATAACATCGGTTACAATTCTGTCCATAACCTCGTTGCAAGCAGCGCTCTTGTTAACATCATAATTATCGTCAAGAATGCTAACGCTGTTACACAGTGCCTTGAAAATTGCCTCGCGCTTATAAATATCATTCACAGTAAGACTTGCTTTTGCTTTTCCGTACGCACTATAAAAGATGGCTTCGATATTGCTGGGATCATTTTGTTCCACAAGGTTATAATACTTTTCTACCTCATCCCAATCTTCCTTTTCTAATGCACGACGGGCGTTAACAAGATACTTCTCAACGAAAGAAGAATTATCCACCTTAACAGTACCCTGTACATCCACTGTACCTTCAATCATCATTTTCTTTGCTTCTTCAACAGAATACTTCATTCCGCAGTTTTGGCACACGAACACACTATCCTGTTTGATAAGGTCTGTTCCGCCACACATTTCACACGTCAGTTGTTTCATTTTTACCCCTCCGAATTTTTCTTCGTACTTTACTCGCTAACAAACGAAATCAACGCAAAATTCATAGTACACTGACTTGAATTCTGATCTTTAACACAATTTTATCACCTAAATATGTTAATGTCAAGATAAATTCCAATCTTTAACATATCGAGAGGTGTATGTATGAAGATTTATGATTATAACGGCAAGAAAAACGTGTGCGGCGACAGAATTCACGAAGCAAGATGTAAACTACGGCTTACGCAAAGCGATTTAGCGGCACAGTTGCAAGTCAGCGGCATCGTCATTGAACGCGACAGCATTTCGAGAATCGAAATCGGCACCAGATTTGTTGCCGATTACGAGTTGCGCGAACTGTCAAAAATTTTAAAAGTTTCCGTCAACTGGTTATTGGGATTAGAATAAAAAAGAGCAAGCCGAATGGCTTGCTCTTTTTTGTTTTCACGATGCATCCTTTAACTTCTGCTCTTTCGCTACGTTTTGGGCGGTTTCGAGCATCGTTTCTGCGAAGATGGCGTAGCCTTTGGTCGGATCATTGATAAACACGTGTGTAACGGCGCCGACGAGCTTACCGTCTTGCACGAGCGGACTGCCGCTCATTCCCTGTACGATGCCACCCGTTTTTTCCAGCAGATCCTCATCGGTGATGTGGATGATCATGTGGCGCGAGCTATTTTGCCCCAATCGCACCTGCGTGATCTCGACATCATACCACGCAGGCTTATCGCCATCCACCGTCGTATACAATCGGGCAGGCCCTTCCTTTACCTCCTGCGCCAATGCCATTGGTACAGCTTTTGTCATCGCACCTGTATGCTTTAATGCGCCATAAACACCGCAGTTTCCGTTTTGATACAGCTCACCAAGCGTTGTCCCTGTAAAACTGCCACACAGCTCACCGGGTGTGCCGCTTTCCCCTTTGACCACGTCAAAAATTCGCGCCGATACGACCTCACCGGCGGATATCGGTAACAGTTCTCCTGTATCCACATCGCTAACACCGTGTCCCAATCCTGCAAACATACCTGTTTGCGGATCATAAAAGGTCATTGTTCCGATACCTGCCGAGCTATCACGTATCCACATCCCTGCTTTATAGCATTGATCGTTCACAGAAAACGCAGGTTGAAAACGCGCAGTAAATGTGATGCCATCACGCAGAATTTTCATCGCCAATGTTTTACCGCCACATGTTTCGATGGCTTTTGATACATCGGTCATGGCGTTTACCTCTACTCCATCTACCGCCAAGATCACATCACCCACACAAATGCCGGCGCGCTCAGCAGGATTGACCAGCCCTGCCGCCGTTTCCACATCGCTCAGGCGCACCACCAGCACACCTTTGGTATACATTTTTATACCAAAAGGCATGCCGCCCAGCATCACCACCGGCGTATCCACCACCGTTGCTGTGGCGTTTTTCAGCGGTATTAAATGAAATAACCGCAGTGACAATTGACACGTGTTGCTGTCGGTGCTGTTAGCGGAAGCATACTTCCCTACAGACTCTGTCTGCACAGCAGTCACCCAATCCGACAGCTGTATTACACCGGTGTCATTGATCCAATATTTATCAGGCAAGCGGCTGCTAAACCAACTTGCCATACACCAAATCACAGCACATATCACCGATAAAACAGCTGTTAATATACGAATCCCCTGCTTCATATTTTATTTCTTCCTTTCCGTAGCCTCTCTAATACTGTGTCCCACATCGCGCTAAACTTTCTGTATGTTTTTTGGCAAGTGATATTCTTGACGAAACAGGGAGCAATATGATACACTAATCCTTACTGGGAGTGTGATACTATGCGTGTGGCGGTAGTCGGTAGCCGTAATGCTCAAGAGAAAATCAAGGTAAGCATCTTGCGTATGATTCCTGCTGATGTCAGCGAAATTGTCAGCGGTGGTGCTGAAGGCGTGGACACCTATGCAGAGGATCTCGCGGATATTTTGGGTGTACCTGTTAAGAAGTTTTTGCCTGATTATGAAAAATATGGCAAACAAGCACCACTGGTGCGCAATTTAGAAATCATTAAATATGCCGATGAAGTGCTAGCCTTTTGGGATAATCATTCCAAAGGCACACAACACGTGATTGTCAACTGCATTAAGATGCAAAAGCCTGTTCGTATCATTCCCGTACCGTATGACGGTGATTCCGAAGAAGAGATCGAATTGTTTTGAAAAATCTTGCAAAATTTGTGAAAACCCCCTTGACAAAATGTCGTTTGGTCGGTATAATAGGCACGTTGCCGCTTGCGACAATGTGGCCCGGTAGTTCAGCTGGTTAGAACGCTAGCCTGTCACGCTAGAGGTCGACGGTTCGAGCCCGTTCCGGGTCGCCACTTGCTGCTATAGCTCAGTAGGTAGAGCGCATCCTTGGTAAGGATGAGGTCACCAGTTCAACTCTGGTTAGCAGCTCCAAAAAGAAAGCCAAGTCATAAGACTTGGCTTTCTTTTTTATGTTTGTGCCATAAGGGAATAAAATAAGCCGTGAAAACTCACGGCTTATTTTTGTATATTGGGGTTGTTTGTTCTTTCCAAAAGATAATCCACGGAAACGTTGAAATAATCGGCAATTTTAATGAGTTCATTTATTCCGGGCTCGCGCTCACCCGTTTCATAGCGACTGATAGTATTTTGATTTGTATTCAATTCCATTGCCAATTTTAGTTGAGATATACCCTTCCTCTTTCGGATTTCTTTCAATCTCACGAAATCACCTCTTGACATTATTATCCCATAGTGGTATATTATAAATATCCCGATACGGGATGTTTGCCGTTTTGAGAAGGTAAAACTCACAAAGTTCATCGACTGAAAAAGCAACAATTTGCAGAACGCAAAACACGAAAATCAGAACATGGGGGTATTAATATGGATTTTGGTCTTGATTCTTCATCTTTTTCCGGAGCTACGGGTGCACAACTGCCATACGTCGTTATGCAGGTCACCTTGAAAGAAAAATTTATCGGAACAGGCTCAAAAAACCTCTATGAATTGGAAATGGTGATCAACGAGCAGGCAAAAAAGGGCTATCGTTTGCACACCATCTCAACGGCAAATGGCGGCAGTAAGGGCATTGCCGGTGGTGACCGTATTCAAGCGACGTTGGTTTTTGAAAAAATATAAGGTTTTCAGACCTTTGGCTACTTTTATTCGTATCACTTAATCCAAACGCAAAAATCCCGTTCACTTTCGTGAGCGGGATTTTTGTTGCCTCTTTTATGATTTTATGCTATACTTTTCCCAAGGCGGTGATGATATGCAATTATCCGATATTCACATTCGCGATCCTTTCATTTTGCCTTTCGACGGCAAATATTATCTCTCA
>JAZSHG010000148.1:0-2204 GCA_045533135.1 Acutalibacteraceae bacterium | reverse complement strand
CTGGAAAGCGGAGAAATGACGACGGTGAAAGCCGCTCAAAACCCGCAGACTCCACTGCTCATAGACATCAACGGCGACATTTGGGTGAAGGATATGGGCTATGACGGCACGACGGTGCTGAAAAAGGTTGCAGGTGGCAACGGGGAAACCGCCTTACCGTACAATCCCAGTGTAAGTATTATAGACGGTTGGTGGTACTATCGCTACCGACCCGAAATCAGCGACAAGCGATCGTATTTGGCACGGCTGAACCTCAAAACGGGCGAAATGGAATATTGCCCCAACATTGAGCTGACCGGCTTGCGCTTTGAAGTTCAGCCGCACTATTGGGGCAGAGAGTATTAAAGTATAAAGAGGTGTTTTGTATGCGCATGAAAATACTGAGCTTGGTAGTGGCGTTGGGGATATTGCTCTCCTGCACCGCGTGCCAGGATACACCTGATGTGTCAAACGGCACAGCAACCGGAGAATACAACGGTCAAACCGTTACGATGTCCTATGCCGTCACCGACGTGGCATATCCGAAAGATATGCGCTCCATCGTTATGCACCAAGGCTATGCGGCTTTCTATGACGCGTCCGAAAACGCCGAAGAGGATGCCTGGAACCTTTTAGACCGCAACGGCAACCGCATGTTGGAAAAGCCTTATCTCGCGCTCCAAAGCTTTAACGAGCAGGGCGTGACGGTAGCGCAAGAACGCGGCTTTTATGTGCAATTGGATACCGACCTAAAAGCAACCGTCATCACCGAAAAGGCTTATCAAGACTTCTGTGCGGACACCGCCAACGATCCGTGTCACAAAAAGTTTCCACAGGGGGATCTCGATTACAGCTGCTTGGAAGATGGGTTGGCCATCTACGTCGAGTACGAGGATGAAACCGCCTATGCGGGCTTGGTGGATGAAAACGGAACGGTCATTATCCCAGCCTTTATCCCCATCAAATATCTCCCCACGGTCGAGCGGTTGCACCTGTCCGAAGGTATTGCTTTTGTAGAGGATTTGGACACCGGTCGCATCGGTATGATCACCGTCACTGTGGGCGACAAAAAGCCCGATTCCAACACAGAAAAGGTCGCCATCACACAGCAGGAAGCGTATGACATATATTATGAAACGATTAAAAAGTTCACGCCTGAATTGATGGACGAACCGCAGGAGTGTGACGTGGAAATAAAAACGCGCCACGAAGTCACTTATTCAGAGATACATTTTGTTCGTTACATAACGGATAAAGTCGAATCCCAAAATGTGGATGGCAAATTGGAGTTTTATTATTTAAGTCAATTCCCCGATGCCAACAAAAAGAGTTTCTATTATATCTATGATGACAAGTTTTATGGTGTCACCTCTTGCCGGCTAAACCAAAAAGGGGAACTGACCGAATATGACTTTTCAAGGATGCCCAACATTTTGCTTGGGTATTTCAACACCCCTCAATTTGAACAAGAAGCCATTAAGTTCGTCTCCGCAAAAAAGGATGGCTCCGATACCAAACTGACCTTTGTGGTGGACGGTGCTATGGTGCCAAAGTCTTATACCGGAATTGTTATGTTTGAGATATATCCGGATTCTATTTTCGACAAACTGGATGACGTCAAAATTGTTTTGACGCTCGATGAGAATGGCGTGGCGAAAACGATGTCAGCCCAAGTATCTATGCACTGCATTGCCTACACTAATGGTAATATGTATGCCAGCAAAGAATTGGATATAGAGTATGTGTTCAATCAGTTTGACAATGTGGACTTTGATTTGCAAGAAGTGGTTTCCCAACACGCAGAGAATCCCCTTGCTTTTGAATAATACAATTTGCAAAAAAGTCCGACAAATGAGATCCAGGAGGTAACATAATGAAAAAGTATATTTGCATGGCATTGGCAGTTGTCATGGTGCTCTCCTGCGCCGCGTGCGGTGGTGGAAATCCCACTGCATCAACCACAACCACTACCGCCACCACAACGACCACCTTGACACCCACGCCTGTTTCATCATTTGAGTATGAAGCAGTTAATGACGGAATCGTCATCACCAAATATATTGGCACGGATAAAAATGTGGTTATCCCCGATGCGATAGAGGGGAAACCCGTGACAGAACTCCAATATATGACCTTTTGGCAAAACAAAGACATTGAATCGGTGGTTTTACCCCAAACCCTTGTCAAGATAGGGCCTGGTGCGTTTGAGGAATGCACATCGCTGA
>JAZSHG010000133.1:0-2712 GCA_045533135.1 Acutalibacteraceae bacterium | reverse complement strand
AGATCTGGATCGCGCCGACGCTGGCGTCGGCCATCACCGGCCCCCTTGCGGTCTGTGCCTTTGATTTGAAAATGTACGGAGCCGCCATCAATTCCGGCATGGGAACCTGCGGTCTCCTCGGCCCCATCGGTATGATCCTCGGCTGGCTCGATCCTGCCAACGGCTATCCTGCCGAGGTAACGGTATTGCATTGGGTGGGACTCGCCCTTGTCTGCTTCGTTCTGCCGATCCTGCTTTCCATCCTCTTCAACGAGATTCTGCGGAAGCTCGGCTGGGTGAAGGATGGCTATATGAAGCTGGAAAATTGATTTGATAAAAAATGCTCCAAGACGGTTGTCTTGGAGCATTTTCTTTGAAAACAGGTTAATTGTTTTGCAGGTAATCGAGGAATTCCTCAAGAGCCAGCTCGGCGGCATCCTTGTTGGCGTCGTAGTAAGCCGCGAAGGAGCTCTTTTCAAGGAAGATCGAGGTGCCGGGCAGGGTGAACTTGCCGGTGGCACCGGTGTAGTAGGCGAAGTCGAAGGTACGGGTGGCGCGGATGACGTCCAGCATATCCTTATCCTCGTCGTCGTCACAGGCATACCTGTATAGACCTTACGCACACCACCCTCTGTCTTTTGGCGTTCTTCTTCGGTCACGTTGAAGAAAGCCAAACGAATGAGAGCCGCCAGTGCATAGACGATCACAACCGCATACAGTACCACTTCCAACACGCCGCCAATCCAGTGGGTGTTGTCGGTGATCCAACATTGCAGCAGCGGAGAGGTGCGCAACACCGCCACACCAATACAGGCAGGCAGCACACCGAATGCGATCACATCGGACAAGGAATCAATTTGGATACCAAACTTGATCTCTCTTTCGCTTCGATTGGCTTTGGTGCGTGCTACCTTTCCGTCAAACGCGTCAAACAGACCGCACATCAACAGGCAGAATGTGCCCAAATAGGGTTGCCCACTACCGCTTAAAGAGATAAAAATACCGGACATCGCAGACGCCAACGACAGATAGGTCAAAACCACCGTATAATCATATACTCCGATCATTGCCCGATCCTCCTCGGTTTTCTCAAACAGCATTTTGTTAAAAAGGCGATACCGCAAATGAGTATGCACAAATAGAACGACATCGTACGGCTGAGCAATTCCAAATTGACGGCGTTTTGCTCGCCAACGATTTTACCGAACCCATCCAGCAACATGTAGTCGGTAACTCCCATTGCGCCGGGAACCGGCACGCAGGTAGCACCCATAATCGTATACCCTTGTATAGCCCAAATATCCACAGCATTACTCCAACCGCCGCCCAAGCCCGTTGCCAAAAAAGCAAACAGTGTGATAGCGATCTGGGAAAGACGCTGTAACAAGTTAAGGCCAAGGGTTTTGATCAGCAAGCCGCCGTGTCCTTTAAGCATGGTGGCACATTCACCATATTCTTGCATGGTTTTGCGTAGCTTTGCCTGTTTGCGCTCTATGCGACGTACCAGATGTAGCTTACCAAGAATGAACAGGCCTGCACGACATATGCGATAAAGGAGCTTGTCCTTGTAAAGCAACAATAAGAAGAAGCACGCCAAAACGAACTGAACAACATAGCCAACGATGATCAGCAGTTGCGCTGTAGTATCAAACTTCAAAAAGATATCGGGGCGCAGAATGAAGTTGACAATGCCGATAGCGACGATAGAAAAGGTATACATCGTTAGGTTGAGCAACAGCGTTACCGCCGATACCACACCCGGAATGCCATCTTTCATCATAAAGTAGGCCGCCGCCGGTTGACCGCCTGTTGCGGACGGCGTGATAGCAGAGATGTACAGATCACTTGCCGAATAATAAAAGCTGTTTACGCGCGTGGGTTTGTATCCGAAACGAGCACAAATGCTACGCAACGCTACCGCTTCAAACAGGATATATCCCATCATGCAAATCAAACCGGCCGCAATCCAAATTGGATTTACCCCTAGCAAGAAGGCTCCAAAACCCTCAAGTGAAAAGTCCTTTGCCTGTGAGGTGACCGCCCACACGCTTAGCGCAGCAATGACGATCGTCACAACGGTCCACATGATCTTTTTGCGTGCACCCATCACTTTGGGAGACGACTTATGATGTATATGCTCCGATGGTTGTTGCATCGGATTTTTTTCCTCGCTCATAGCGTCCTCCTCAAAGTTTTTGTCCTCTTGGTCAATCGCGCGCCCAACGCGGTTGGATTTTTTCCATCAAGCGCCACATTCCCGTCTTGTTGACGAGCAAAAGGCCCAACTCAGCAACCGCCACACCGCCGATGATATCCAAGAAAAAGTGTTGTTTTACAAACACAACCGAAGCGAACACCAGCAAGGCAAACACCAGAGAAAGCGGCGCGTACCACTTCCTTATCCGCTTCATAGAAAGCGAGCTACGAAAACAAAGCCAGCTAAACAGGCAGTGGATAGACGGAAACAAGTTGTTCGGTGTATCGGCCGCAAAGATAAGACGAGTCAGGAAGTTCCACAAGCCATCGCCAACCGCCTGTGGGCGATCAATCTCCGTCGGAAAAACCATAAAAATCACTGCAGCAAATATCAAGGCAACCGCATAACCGGTGCAATACCGATAACAAAACTCGCGCCCCTCCCGTGCGATCAGCACAAGGCCACCTATCCACTGCACATAAGCCAACACATAAATGCTGATAAACGCAGGGGTGAAGGGAATAAGCTTATCAAGC
>JAZSHG010000084.1:0-8158 GCA_045533135.1 Acutalibacteraceae bacterium | reverse complement strand
TTCAGAGCACGTCAAGACATCTGATGCGCACCGAGAGAAGGCGGAAAGAGTCAAAAAACGCATCAATGAGATCATTGACAAGGGAAGAGAAGACGACAAGGTGTCAAAGGTATATGACAGTGTGTCGGTGATAATGATTTTTTTGTCTGTCTCCTTTATCCTGGTAGAAACTTTCCCGATTTCTGCACAACTGCACCGGTTTTTGTACGTGTTTGAAGTCATGATCGCCTGCTTATTTGCGGTGGAATATGTATTACGTGTGTGGACTGCGCCCATGGAGTATCCTGATCTGCGCCCCGACAAGGCGCGTATGCGCTACATATTCTCATTTATGTCCCTTGTGGATCTGCTGTCCATTGTGCCGGTGTTCGTTGCCAACCTGCCTATCGCCACGGGCGTGATGAAGATATTCAAATTCTGTAAGATATTGCGCCTTGTAAAAGCGAGCCGCTATTTGAGCGGCGTTGCCAATTTTGGCAAGGCCATACAGGCGAAAAAACGGCAGATTGTTCTGTCGGTCGTTGCCATTTGTATCATGATCGTCATTTGCTCGGTGCTGATGTATTCCTTTGAAAACAAAGCACAGCCCGAGGTGTTTAACAACGGATTCAGCGGCATCTACTACAGTTTCCAAGTGCTGATGGGTGGTGACGGGGGCATTGAGCCTGTCACGGCTATCGGTGAAGCCTTGGCAACGTTGATGCTGTTGCTGGGCGGTTGTATGTTCGGTGTGCCTGTGGCCATTGTGTCTACGGGCTTTGAGGATATGATCGCTGAACAGGCAGGCGAAGAGGAAGAGGATACGGATGTGTATGAGCTTATGAAGCAATATGACACGCTGAGTGATGAGGACAAAACGCGTTTTCGTGCGTATACATCCTCTCGGCTTTCAACCGGCCCAACCCCTGGTGAAACAGAATAAGCAAAAGCCGTCTGCAAAAAGCAGGCGGCTTTTTTGCACACCACCCACTTGCCGCCATATACTGATAAAAAAGGCGGCGCGGGGTGGGATGCGGAGGGATGGCGTTGCCGAAAGGGGTGCCAATATGGCGGAAACAGCCTTGACAGTGGCGGTGCTGTTGTTAGCACTGTTTGGTTGCGCGCAGGGAGTTCGTTGGCTCGTGGGGAAATGTATGTGCGGCGATGTACCCAAACAGGCGTATGTGGTGTTGTCTCTGTCCGGCCATTGCGAGAACGTGGAGATGCAAGTACGTGCATGCTTGCACGTAACTGAGGCGCGCTTTTTGGTGCTGGTGACAGACAGGGGATTGGATGAGAGCTCACGTGCATTGGCGCAAGAGGTGTGCAAACGGCTCGAACGCGTGCAATTTTGTACCAATCTATCGGAGCAGAAATTTCACGCAGACAGTTTACAAGTGTCAGAAAAGGGAATATAATAGAGGTAACTGTAAAAAAGGGAGGGATGCGTTTTGCCACAGGAAAAAGATATGCTCGCAGGGCAGGTGGAACGCATTACCTATCGCAATGAGCAAAACGGCTGGACAGTGATGGATCTGGCTGTGGATAAAGAGATACATAAAGTGGTGGGTATACTGCCTTTGTGCAATGCCGGTGACCGTGTGCAGTTGTCGGGACACTGGGGCAGTCACCCCACCTTTGGCGTGCGCTTTGAGGCGGAAAGCTATGAGCGCAAGCAACCTGTGGGGGCGGATGCCATCCTGCGCTATTTGGCGGCGGGGTCCATTAAGGGCATCGGCCCTGCAACAGCTGCCGCTGTAGTGGACAAGTTTGGCGACGATACCTTGCGCATTTTGGAAGAGGAACCCGAAAAGCTGGCATTGGTGCGCGGTATTTCTCGCCGCCGTGCGGAGGAGATCGGGAAGTTTTACGCAGAACAGTTCGGTCTGCGTGAGGTAATGCTCACCTTTTCGCGCTACCAACTCACGCCGCACGAGGCGTTGCGCTGTTGGAAGCGCTGGGGTGCCGCCACGCTTGACCGCGTGAAGGAAAACCCCTACCTTTTGTGCAGCTCCGGTTTGCGCATCGGCTTTGAACGGGCCGACGCCCTGTGCATGGCGCTGGGCGGCGATGCCGAAAGTCCCGAGCGCATTGGCGCAGGGATAACCTTTGTGCTACGCCACAATATGCAAAACGGGCACACCTGTTTACCTGCGGACAAGCTTGTTCCGGCGGTGGCGCAGATGCTGCAGGTCGAGTTGCCGCTTACAGAGCGGATTTTGGATGAGCTTATCGGTGCGCGCGATTTGCGCGAGTGTTATATTGATGAACGCCGTTTCATTTTTTTGCCGGCGGTGTATCAAGCTGAGCAGTATACGGCGACACGTATTCGCCGTATGGCGGCAGAGATGGAGGCGGTGTCGGACAAGACACTTGACCGCCGTATTGACAAACTGGAAAAGCAGGATAAGATCACCTATGCACCGCGCCAACGTGAGGCCATTAAGGCGGCGTTAACAGGGAAAACGCTGGTGCTTACCGGCGGCCCGGGAACCGGCAAAACGACAACACTCAAAGCCATCATCACCCTGCTGGAAAAGGCAGGGAAGAAGGTGCTGTTGGCGGCGCCGACAGGACGTGCCGCCAAGCGGATGGAGGAGCTGACAGGCCGAGAAGCCAAAACCTTGCACCGCTTATTAGAGGTACAGTGGGATGAGGACGATACGCCCTTTTTTGCGCGCAATGAAAATGAGCCACTGGACGTGGATGTGTTGGTCATCGATGAGATGTCGATGGTAGATTCCCTGCTGTTTGAAAGTGTGTTGCGTGCGTTGCGTTTTCACAGTCGCCTGATTTTGGTCGGTGATGTGGAGCAGTTACCGGCGGTGGGAATCGGCTGTGTATTGCAGGATCTGATCCGCAGTGGTGCTGTGCCCGTGGTGCAACTGACCGATATTTTTCGCCAGGCCATGTCCAGCCGCATTGTCACCAATGCCCACCGCATCGTAAACGGTGAGATGCCGCAGGCAGATAATCAAAAGGACAGTGACTGCTTTTTTATGCCTCGCCAAACCGAGCGAGATACTGCACAAACGGTGGTGGAGCTGTGCGCTCAGCGCTTGCCTGCCAAGTATGGGCAAAGCGTGTTCGATGGGATCCAGGTACTCTGCCCCGGGCGCAAGGGCGGTGTCGGCACCAAAGAGCTTAACCGTCTTTTGCAGGAAACCATCAACCCTCACACGCCGGACCGTGAAGAGATGACGGTAGAGGGTGGCACTTTGTTGCGTGTGGGCGATAAGGTTATGCACACGCGTAATAATTACGATATTCCGTGGACGAAGGATGACGATGAGGTCGGATCGGGCGTTTTTAACGGCGATATTGGCCGCTTGGAAGCAATCGACCGCCGCGAGGAAACGCTCAAGGTGCGATATGACGACCGGGTGGCACTCTATACGCGTGAGGATGCCGCTGATTTGGAGCTGGCCTACGCGGCAACCGTGCACAAAAGCCAGGGCAGTGAGTTCGATATTGTGGTCTTACCTCTTTTTCGTACAATGCCGCTTTTGTGCTATCGCAACCTGCTCTACACCGCGGTTACTCGTGCCAAAAGCCTGTTGGTTTTGGTGGGCGATTGGCAGACGGTGGCGGCAATGGTGAAAAATGATCGCCGCGTTTTGCGGTTTAGTGCATTGTGGCATTTCCTGCAAGAGGAGGAGAGCGCAGAGTGAAGAGCCGCTTTTGGCGTCGCTTTCTGGCGGTGTTCTTTCCGGAGCGCTGTCATTTTTGCGGCACAGTGATAAAACCTGAAGCAGAGCTGTGCGAACAGTGCCGCACGCAGGAGAAAAGATTGCGCATTTGCCCTCCGATTTGTCCGTTGTGCGGTCGGGAAAAGCAGGCTTGCCACTGCCAAAAGCATCGGCGAATGTTTGAACGCAGTGTTTCTGTATATACTTATGAAGATGCGGCCAAACGAGGCGTTTTGCGCTTTAAGGCCATGCCGACAGCACTTGATGCGACGTTTTATGCGGCAGAAATGGCACAGGTGATCAGCCGCGAATATGCCGGCGAACGGTTTGACGGCATTATCCCGGTGCCGATGAGCTCGCGACAGAAGAATCTACACGCGCAAAACCCTACGTGGCAGTTGGCGAAGGCGCTGTCCGTGCAGTTGTCGGTGCCACTTTTGGATGTGCTGGTGAAGATATATGATACCCGTCCGCAAAAGGAGCTGCGGTGGCGAGAACGACAGGGAAATCTGTTGGGCGTTTTTGATGTCAAAAGCACAGCTGCTCCGGAAGGCGGTCGATATCTGCTGGTGGACGATGTGGTCACCAGTGGCGCGACACTCAATGAGTGCGCAAAGATGTTAAAAATCTACGGTGCCGAGCAGGTGATGGCGGTGACAATAGCGGCCTCTCCCTTGCACGATGAAACAAAGAGGTGATAACGATGGCAGGAATGGATATTGGTCTGGATCTGGGCACCAGCCAAATTGTGATGGCAACTCCGCAAAAGGGCGTAGTGTTACAAGAACCGATGATGATGGCGGTAGAGACTGCCACCGATCAGCCTATCGCCTTTGGGCGAGAGGCGGCAGATATGATTGGGCGTACCCCCGATTCCATTAAGGTGATCCAACCACTTTCGCGCGGTGTCATTGCGGACTATGACCATGCAGAACAGCTTTTACGCTATTTTCTGCACAAGGTGTGCCGCTACAAGATCGTTAAGCCGCGCGTGACTGTGACCATTCCGTCGCGCATGACCGAGGTGGAAAAGCGCTCTGTTTTGGAGGCCGTACACATGGCAGGTGCGCGCCGCGTATCACTGGTGGAAAAGGCGGTGGCGGCGGCTATCGGTGACGGTGCAGACGTGACCGCGGCACAGGGGTGTATGTGCATCCACTTGGGTGCCGGTTCCACCGAGGTGGCGTGTATGGCGCTGGGCGGCGTTATCACATCGGTGTCGCAACGTACAGGCAGTTATCAGTTGGATGAAGCGATCGTGCGGTATGCCCGTGAAAAATTTTCGCTTATTATCGGTGACCGTATGGCGGAGGAAGCCAAAATAGAGGCTGGCGGTGTGTTACCGCGCGCTATGACGTTTCGTCTGCGTGGGCGCGACGTGCTGACAGGCTTGCCGCGTGCACAAGAGATCACCTCTGCCCAGTTGCGCGAGGCGATTGCTGAGCCACTGGCGGAAATATTGGGTGCCATTTGCGAAGCTATGGAAGCAACGCCGCCTGAAATATTGGCGGATGTGCTGGCAAGCGAGGTGCGTGTCGCCGGTGGCGGCGCACGGCTGTTTGGCTTTACCGAGTGGGTGTCCAAGCAAACGCGCACCCCCTGCCGCTTGGTGGACGATCCCGAGCAGGTAACAGCAGTGGGGGCGGCCAAATCGGTCAAGGTGCTGGCGCGTTTGTCGTATGATACCTATGATATCAGCCAGTTTTCCTACCATATGTCGGACAATGTGGTGTAAAAAGGAGTGGGCGTATGTACACGATTTATGTGCAATTTACTTGCTTGCCGCAAAAGCGAGCGGCGTTTATTGACCGTGTGAAGGCAGAAGGCGTTTTGGAGGCTATCCGCAACGAGGACGGCTGTCTTTGCTACGACTATTATCTCTCCGAAAAGGATGAAAACCAGCTTCTGCTGATTGAAAAATGGGAAACCAAGCAACATCAGCAGGTACATCTTACACAGCCGCACATGGCGCGCCTGCGTAGCTTTAAGGATGACTACATTGTCGATACCAAGCTCGGTGAGTTTCGGATTGTATAAAGAAAAGACCGGTCTCTTTTCAGAGAGCGGTCTTTTTTGTATGCTTTTTTACACGCGCTTGACGCCGATGGTGACAGCCTCACCGTTGATATCCCAATCCTTGACAAAGCCTTCAGGCGTGTCAATGGTCAGGGCTTCGGCAAGCACATCGCCAACGATATCGTCCTTGCGGGCGGTGGCCACAGCGGCGACCTTATCACTGCCGGACAGGGTGACGGTGATGTGATCCATCACCTCAAAGCCTGCCTCTTTGCGCATGGTTTGGATCTTGCTGATCAGCTCACGCACAAAGCCGTCCTCGATCAGCTCAGGGGTTAGCACCGTGTCCAAAGCCACCGTCACGCCGCGGTCGGACAAGGTGAAGAAGCCTTCACGCTGAGCGGTTTCGATGAGCAGATCCTCGGCAGTGAGCACCACATCGCCACTTGCCAGCGCGAGGGTGATAGAGCCTTGCGCATCCAGCGTCTTCTTGGCGGCGGAGCCGTCAAGCTCGCCCAGCGCGGCACGGATATCGCCCAGCTGACGGCCGTATTTCGGGCCGACAGTCTTGAGCTGTGGCTTAAAGGTGTAGCTGACGAAATCATCGGTGTTTTCGGTGAAGCGCACTTCTTTTACGTTGAGTTCATCAGCGATAATGTCGGTGAAGTAGCTGTCCAATGCCTTTTCGGACTGCACGTACATCGCCGCCAACGGCTGACGGTTTTTACGGTTGGCACCGTTACGGGCGGCACGGCCGAGCACCACGATCTCCAGCACCTTTTCCATACCGGCTTCCAAAGCCGTATCGATAAAGGCCTCGTTGACGGTGGGGAAGTCACAAAGATGCACGCTTTCGGGAGCGGACGCATCGATGCTGCACACCAGGTTGCGATAGATATCCTCCGCCATGAAGGGAATCATCGGTGCAGCGGTTTTGGCGATGGTCACCAGTGCAGTATAGAGGGTCATATAGGCGTTGATCTTATCCTGCGGCAGACCCTGTACCCAGTAGCGCTCACGACCGCGACGCACATACCAGTTACTCATCTCATCCACAAAATCCTGCAACGCACGGGCGGCTTCCGGAATACGGTAGTTTTCCAGATGATTGTCCACGGCCTTGACGGTGGAGTGCAAACGGGAGAGCAACCACTTATCCATTACCGACAACTTATCGTAGTCAAGCGTATATTTGGTCGCATCGAACTTGTCAATGTTGGCATACAGTACAAAGAACGCATAAGTGTTCCACAGCGTACCCATAAATTTACGCTGACCTTCCTGCACGGCCTTGCCGTGGAAGCGGTTGGGCAACCACGGGGCAGAGTTGATGTAGAAATACCAGCGGATGGCATCGGCGCCGTAGGTTTCGAGTGCCTCAAACGGATCAACCGCATTGCCCTTGGACTTGGACATCTTCTGCCCATTCTCATCCTGCACGTGGCCCAAAACGATAACGTTTTTGTAGGGGGCCTTGTTGAAGATGAGGGTGGAGATGGCGAGCAACGAATAGAACCAGCCACGGGTCTGGTCGACTGCCTCGGAGATAAAGTCGGCAGGGAATTGCTGTTCAAACAGATCCTTGTTTTCAAAGGGATAGTGATGCTGGGCAAAGGGCATTGCACCCGAGTCGAACCAGCAGTCGATCACTTCGGGGACGCGCTTCATCTCTTTGCCGCAATCGGGGCAACGCAGTGTGACAGCATCCACGAACGGACGGTGCAGTTCGATGTTGTCAGGGCAGTTGTCCGACATCGCTTTGAGCTCCTCAATGCTGCCGACAGCGTGGCGGCAACCGCACTCACATTCCCAAATGTTAAGCGGTGTGCCCCAATAGCGGTTGCGGCTCAGTCCCCAATCCTGCACATTTTCCAACCAGTCGCCGAAGCGGCCCTTGCCGATGCTTTCGGGGATCCAGTTGATAGTATTGTTGTTGCGGATGAGGTCACCACGCACGGCAGTCATCTTGATAAACCAAGACTCACGCGCGTAGTAGATAAGTGGGGTGTCGCAACGCCAGCAGAAGGGATAGTCGTGCTCGAACTTGGGCGCGTCAAACAACAGACCGCGCTCTTCAAGGTACACCAGCACCTTCGGATCGGCGTCTTTGACAAACAGGCCGGCAAAGGGGGTGTTGTCGGTCATACAGCCCTTACCGTCGACCAACTGCACAAAAGGCAGGTCATAGTTGCGGCCGATGCGGGAGTCGTCCTCGCCGAATGCAGGTGCAATATGCACGATGCCGGTACCGTCTGACATGGTAACATAGTTGTCACAGGTGACAAAGTGTGCTTTCTTGTGTTGCTTCTCGCAGATAGGTTTCACACAGTCGAACAGCGGCTCATATTCCTTGTGCTCAAGCGCCTTGCCTTCAAAGGTGTCCAGCACCTCATAGGCAGGCACATCATCGGTCGCGAGCTTGCCCAGCACGCGGTCTAGCAGTGCCTCGGCCATATAATAGGTGCGTCCGTCAG
>JAZSHG010000045.1:0-8297 GCA_045533135.1 Acutalibacteraceae bacterium | reverse complement strand
TGACCGCCACGCCCCCACCTTTCGTCACAAGATGTATGACGGCTACAAGGCCGGTCGCAAGGGGATGCCTGAGGAACTGCGCTCGCAGATGCCCATCCTCAAAGAGCTACTGCCGCTTCTCGGCTGTCACATCGTAGAGCTTGACGGCTTTGAGGCGGATGATATTCTCGGCACACTTGCCGCCGCTTGCCGCCGCGACGGACACACCTGTGTCATCGCCACAGGTGACCGCGATTCGTTGCAGCTGGTCGGTGACGGCGTGGAGGTTTGGCTGTCCACCACCAAGATGGGGCAACCCGAAACGGTGGTGATGGACACGGCGGCGGTGGAAAGCAAGTATGGCTTGTCCCCGGCGCATCTGATCGACCTGAAAGCCTTGATGGGCGACAGCAGTGACAACATCCCCGGCGTGGCAGGCGTTGGCGAAAAGACTGCTGTGAGCCTGCTTCAACAGTTTGATACGCTCGACAACCTGTATGCGGCGCTGGACACCGCCGATATGCGCGATTCTTTGCGCCAAAAGTTGGTGGCAGGTAAAGAGAGTGCCTATCTCTCGCGCACCCTTGGCACCATCTGCTGTGAGGTGCCGATTTCCACCGATATTGCCGATTACCGCGCCGGTGAGTGGCAAAAGGCGCCGCTTGCGGCGTTGCTCACCCGTTTGGAGTTCTTTAAGATGATTGAAAAGTGGGGACTGGCGGACATCTCTGTCCCTGTTGCCATAACTGCTACGGCGCCGACTTTGACGGCCGCTTCTTGCGCCGAGGTGCTGGGCGGCAAGGGTGCGGTGTCTGCTGTTCCCGACACCGCAGGCGTTTGGCTTGTCCGCGACGGAAAGGCGGCGTTTTTTGCCTTTGACAGTGCAGATTTTACCGCGGCGGCAGATGTTCTGTGCGACAGTGCGGTGGACAAGCAGGTGCATGACGGCAAGCCGCTGTTTGCGCGACTGCTCAAGATGGGGCGCACACCTGCCGGTTTCACCATGGACACCGCGCTGGCGGCGTATCTGTTAAATCCGCTCTCGTCCGACTATTCTCTTCCGCGCTTGGTGCAGGAATATGGTGTGGCGGCCGCCGAAGCGGCCGACCTGCCTGCTACTGTCTGCGCCTTTGATGCGCTGGCAAAAGCGCTTGGCACTGCCGTTGATGAGCAGGGGCAGGGTGCGCTTTTGCGCGAGATGGAATTGCCGCTTTCTGTGGTGCTGGCAGATATGGAAAATGTCGGCTTCTTGGTGGATGCTGATGGCATTGCCGCCTATGGCGAAAAGCTGGCGACAGAGATCGCCGCTTTGGAAGCAGGCATTTTTGAGGCGGTGGGTTACACCTTTAACCTAAACTCCCCCAAACAGCTCGGCAAGGCGTTGTTTGAGGATTTGGGGTTGCCGGCTAAGAAAAAGACCAAGTCGGGCTATTCGACCAATGCCGAGGTGTTGGAAGGCTTGCGCACGGCGCACCCGGCGGTGGATATGTTACTGACCTATCGCACGCTATCCAAGCTCAAGTCCACCTATTGCGACGGATTGCTTAAGGTAATTGATGATGACGGACGGGTGCGCTCGTCCTTTAACCAAACCGAGACGCGCACAGGGCGCATCTCCTCTACCGAGCCGAATTTGCAAAACATCCCTGTGCGTACCGCTGTCGGCCGCGAACTGCGCCGCTTTTTCCATGCGCGCGAGGGATATCTCTTGATCGACGCGGACTATTCGCAAATCGAACTGCGCGTGCTCGCGCACATGGCGCAGGATAAGACGATGCTCGATGCTTTTAACACCGGGGTAGACATTCACCGTGTGACGGCATCGCAGGTGTTTGGCGTGGCGCCCGACGAAGTGACCTCGCAGATGCGCTCCCACGCCAAAGCGGTCAATTTCGGTATCATCTATGGTATCGGCCCCCACTCGCTGTCGCAGGATATCGGCGTCAGCTTTGGGCAGGCGAAGCAATATATTGCGGACTATCTGCGGCACTACGCCTCGGTTGACCGCTTTATGCAAGGACTCATTGACAGCGCCAAGGAAAGCGGCTATGCCCAAACACTGCTCGGGCGGCGGCGTCCGCTTCCTGAACTGCGTACAGGCAACGCCATCACGCGCGGATTTGGCGAGCGTGTGGCGCGCAATATGCCCATTCAAGGCACCGCCGCCGACATCATCAAGGCGGCGATGGTCGCCGTTTGGCTTGGCTTGCGCGCTCAATTTCCCGATGCGCGCTTGCTCTTGACGGTGCACGATGAGCTGATCGTTGAGGCACCGATGGCACAGGCAGAGGCTGTGGCGGCGTTTGTCGCCACCACCATGGCCAATGCCGCACAGCTTTCGGTGCGGTTGGATACAGACGTTCACATCGGTAAGACCTGGTTTGACACGAAGGAGTAACGATCTTATGAAAGTGCTGGTTTTATCCTGTAATACCGGAGAAGGGCACAACACTGCCGGCAAGGCGGTGCAGGAGGAATTCCTGCGCCGTAATATCCCCTGCGATCTGCAGGATTCGCTGGCTTTCGGTGGTTCGCTTTTTTCCAAAGGGACTTGCAGCGCTTATGTAAAACTGGTGGTGCACACACCGCGTCTGTTTGGTTGGGGGTACCGCGTATGCGGCGCTATCAGCAACCGCCACATCAAATCTCCCGTGTATCTGATCAACAAGCTGTATCGCCGCCGTATGTGGCGATTTATCCAAACCGGTGGCTATGACACCATTGTGATGCCGCACGTGTTTCCGGCACAAACCATCACCAGTGTGCGCAAGCATCTGCCGCTTGATGCCGGTTGTTATGAGATCAGTACCGACTACACCTGCATTCCGTTTTTGGAGGAAGTGGATCTTGATGGGCTGTTTGTCCCCCACGCGGAGCTGTTGCCGGAATTTGAAAAACGCGGCATCAAGAGTCCCTTGGTGGTCAGCGGCATTCCTGTTTCCAAACGGTTTTCTGAGCATATCCCTCAAGATGAGGCGCGTCGCGCCTTGGGGTTGCCGCTCAATGTGCCCATGGTGCTGATGATGGGCGGCAGTATGGGGTTTGGCGATATGACCTCCCTTTTGGAGCAACTGCTGGAAAAGGCACCGCAGGATACCCACGTGGTGGTGTTGGGTGGCCATAACGAAGCCCTCAAAACCCGTCTGCGCAAAGAGTTTGATGCCGCGCAGGTAACTGTGCTTGACTACACCGACCGCGTGAACGAATATATGGATGCCGCCGACCTGCTCTTCACCAAGCCGGGGGGGCTTACCTCTACCGAGGCGGCGGTCAAAAATATTGCGCTGGTGCATACCGCCTATATCCCCGGCGTGGAAAATCACAATGTGGTCTTTTTTAAGGAACACGGGCTGTCTGTGAGCGGTCAAACGACCGCGGAATTGTTGCAACACGCACTTTCTCTGTTGCAGGATGCTCGGTTGCGCGAGGAGATGTGCGAAAAGCAACGCCTCACCATCAACCCCCACGCCGCCGCCACCATCTGTGACTATATCCTCAAAGATTATGTCCGCGTGCACGGTCACGAACCCAAGATATAAAAAGATCCCGATGCTTTTGCATCGGGATCTTTTGTTGGTATGCTGCTTATTTAATGACTTCTGCCATCGTGCCGGGCGCCACGCAAGCGGCGTTGGACTCGTCGGTATCGATGTGCATCGCGAGGGCAAAGTTTTCGTGCACACGCACCACCACTTCGCCGAAAATCAGGCCGCGGCCGTTGTTGTCGATCTTCACGGACACTTCCTGCTTGTCTGCCACGCCAAAAGCGGCGGCATCGGCAGGGGTCATGTGGATATGACGCTTGGCGGCGATGACGCCTTCGGTCAGCTCGACCTCGCCCTTGGGGCCGACCAGCTTGCAAGCGCCGGAGCCAGCGATATCGCCCGACTCACGGATGGGGGCTTTGACGCCGATGGAACGGGCGTCGGTCAAGGACAGCTCCACCTGGGAGGCTTTGCGGACAGGGCCGAGAATGGACACGCCGCTGATAGTCTTTTTGGGGCCGACCACATCGACACGCTCTTCACAAGCGAACTGACCGGGTTGGGACAGATCCTTTTTCGGGGTGAGGACATAATCCTTGCCGAACAGGATCTCGAGATCTGCCTGCGACACGTGAACGTGACGCGCGGAGGTCTCAACCAATACTTTTTGCATATATGACACATCCTTTGTTAAAATCTGTGTACTATTGTACTCCATCTCTCTTGTTTTTTCAAGGGGTAATGTGGTATAATTCCCACAGAACACCAAAGGGAGGGCTTTTTGATGGCTGTGACCGATTGGAAGGCATTATTTGCGGCGTGTGGAGAATGCCGTCGCTGTGAATTGGCAAACACCCGTCACAATGTGGTTGTCGGCGTGGGCAACCCACAGGCGGAGGTGATGTTTATCGGTGAGGGGCCGGGCGAAAACGAGGACCTTAAGGGCGAGCCGTTTGTGGGACGTGCCGGCAAGCTACTCGACCAGATGCTCGCGGCGGTGGGCCTGTCGCGGCAACACAACATCTATATCGCCAACATCGTTAAATGCCGTCCGCCCAAAAACCGCGATCCGCTCCCCGAGGAGCAGGCCGCTTGCACGCCGTGGCTGATGCAACAGATCGAAGCGATCAATCCCAAAATCATCGTCTGTTTGGGACGTATCGCCGCCGGATATATGATCGATCCCGATTTTAAGGTGATGAAGCAACACGGACAGTGGATCGAAAAGGATGGGCGGTTGATGATGGGGATGCTTCACCCTGCCGCCATTTTGCGCAATCCCAACCAGCGCTCGGTCGCTTTTGCGGATTTTGTCACTCTGCGCGATAAGATCGAAGAGATCTGCACGCATACCGAATTGGTATTTCCCGAGTAATAAGCAAACCCCCGTGCGAAACAGCACGGGGGTTAGTTTATTTGTTGCGTATGGGGTTGTCTGTGACACCGGCAAGGAAATCAATGCTTGTGTCATAAAAATCTGCCAGCTTGATAAACACTTCAATCGGCACGTTGAGATTGCCTAACTCATAGTCAGAATAGGTCGTTTGATGAATGTTCAGCAATGCAGCCATTTGCGCCTGTGTCAAATCTCTATCCTCACGCATATCGCGCAACCGCTTAAACATCACCATCACCTCGTAAGGTAATTATGCCTCAAGGGAATATGCCTTATTAACTTTTAAGGGATATTCACTTAAAATGAACAAAAGGGGGGCGAAGTGTTTGCGAGGATGCTGCTTTTTTGGACACAGGAATTGTCCGAGTGAGATAGAATTTTGCTTATCATCCGCGATTGAAAGGCTTATCACAACAGAAGGCGTAACACGATTTTTCGTTGGTACGCAAGGCAGCTTTGACAAACTGGCGCACAGAGTTCTCTGCGAAATAGAAAAATCGTATCCCATACAAATCTTTGTCGTATTAGCATATTTAAATCAGCCATCGTACGAAAAAGATTACGACCCTCAAAAAACAATTTTCCCTGATATATTGACAAAAACGCCCCCACGCTTTGCTATAAAGCGGCGCAATTCCTTTATGATTGACTATTCGGAGTACGTCATTGCCTATCTCAATGAGCCTTATTCTAACACCCACAATCTTGTTATAGAAGCATCAAAAAAGAAAAAAGCAATCATCAATTTAGGTGGATGGAGAATAGATTTTGACTAAAAGACGCAAAACACCCCCACGTGAGATTCACGTGGGGGTGTTCATCTTGTTTATACGCTACGGGTAAAGGCAGGAAAACGCCGTCTGCGGACGGCGACGGACCGTCGAGGACGCCGGTCCCTACATTTTTCTCCTTATCGGCACAGTCTTTTTTGAACCGCGTGATTTTCGTGGGGTTTTTCTCTTGCAAAAAACCTCCCGTTTCGCAACGGGAGGTTTTGTTTGCTTATCTCCAGAACATAGTCGATGTCATTAAAAGGTGTATGCGTTCAAAAAAGTAATCTCTGCGTGACGGCACCTTTAATAATGAGCTGACACCGGTATCGATTTCAGTTTTTTCATCTCCGGCAATGATATACATATGGCCTCCTCCTTGACGAACGTCAAAATACGCTGTCGCTGTTGGTAAAAATACAAAATCATAAATATTGTCTGCCACGATTTCTACCGTTGTTGTCCCTGGCCGAATGCGGTGCAGATTTATCGTATATCCTTTTATTCCATTCTTATCGTTAAGCGTGCAATAGTAGTAATAACCATCCCCCATATTATACTCATCGTCCTTGCTAAGCACAAGATTATCCTCAACATATTCCCCATCAATATAAAGGGCGTTTGTCGGGCCGCCCGTTTCTTCATCATGTATAGCTATTGTGTCGACTATGTGTCCGTCGGCAAAGGAAGGACGCGTAGTTGAGATTGCAAAAGTTTTGAGAATATGCATCTTTCCGTCTTGAACTTTGGCCAGGCAAGAAACCTTATCCTCGTTTTGTCTTTTGTTGAAGACAAGTTGTTGGGTCTGTCGGTCATAAAAAATCTCGCCAATCCCCGCGGGAGTGTCAATTAATTCTTTCCCCGCAAACACGCACACTTGTCCCTTTGAATCGTCCAAAAAGAAAGCATATTTCCCCTCTTCAAGTGCCACCAACGGACTCCTATTTTCTTTTAGTTTAATCGACTTTTTACCATCGTAATAGTAAAAGCAGTAATCAGCCGCATCACCAGTGGTCGCTTGGGTTTGATAATACATCGTGCCATCTTCATACGCACATACGGTACTAAAATAACCCTCGGGGATATGATCGCCTATTTTCTCGGGATCACTGTTAGCACGCTTAACATACAGGCTATATTCCTCTACAAGCTTGGTAGAGGATACTTTGGTTATAACCAAGTAGTAGATAGTTTCCAAGTTTTCATCAACATAGACGACCCTACCCATCAAATCCGTCAACACGGTAGCTTTGCCGTCACGATATAGCCCCAATGTCCCTTTGGACTCATATCCATACAAAAATGCACTACAATCGGGCGTGGCAAAGCGCAAAGATACTTCATCGTTCATCAGCAGCTTTTTGCCTTTTTCGGTCACCAAATATACACCATCCGATGTAGAGCATAGCGCCTGCTTACTGTCTTTTGAAGGAATATAATCCGAGACATTTTCAGCAACAAGAGTTGCTTCTTTCTGCTTGCTCATATTATAGCGATAAAGGCTTTTTTTAGCATCGTCCGTAAGATAAAACAGGGTGCCGTTATTGAACAAAAAGCTTTCGTTAGCAATCGGCAAATCAGTAATTTTTTTCATGAAATTTTGGTTGGCACAATATACCGATCCGTCAGCTTTAGTGTAAAAAACATATTGGCTTTCAAGGTTTTGATTTTCAGGCACATCTATCGTCGCATTGTCCTTATTACAAGATGTCAAGCCCAGTGCCATACAGAGCACTAATAACCCCAAAATTATCCTTTTCATAATCTTCACCCCAGTAGAAAGTTTTGTCAATTCAGCAGCAGATCGTTTTCTTTGATCCAGCCGATACGGCGCAGAAGCCAGCCGCCTGCCCAGCACAAGATCGCCGGCAGTACCACACAGATGAGCGCGAGACCCAGCCAATCAAACCACGTGGGTGCAATAGCCATCGCACCGTTTTTGATAGCTTCTTCACTGGGAGATACCCACCCCGTCCATACGCCGATGGGGCCGCACAAACCGCAGGTACCCATACCGGAGTTGATCGCGGCACCGTTCATCTCCAATTTGAACAGGCAGGTAGCAATAGGGCCCGTGATGGCGGATGCCACGATAGGCGGCAACCACACGCGCGGATTGCGGATGATGTTGGGCATTTGCAACATAGAAGTGCCGATACCCTGCGACACCAGACCGCCCCAGCGATTTTCTTTGAAACTCATCACCGCAAAGCCGACCATTTGCGCACAACAGCCTGCCACAGCCGCGCCACCTGCCAAGCCTGTGAGTCCAAAGCTCGCGCAGATCGCCGCGCTGGAAATAGGCAACGTCAGCGCAATGCCCACCAGCACCGACACGACCATACCCATCCAGAAGGGGTGCAATTCGGTCGCCAGCACGATCACTTCACCGATCCAGCTTGCCGCCGTACCGATAGGCGGTGCGATCCATTTTGCCAATGCCACGCCCACCAAAATGGTGACGGCCGGGGTGACAAGAATATCCACTTTGGTCGTTTTGGAGACCAGCTTGCCGCATTCTGCCGCGATGATGGCGATCACGAACACCGCTAAGGGGCCACCGGCACCGCCCTCTACATTGGCCGCCCAGCCAACCGCCGCCAGCGAAAACAGCACCATTTGAGGGGCTTTGAGTGCATAGCCGATCGCCACCGCCATAGCAGGGCC
>JAZSHG010000254.1:0-5827 GCA_045533135.1 Acutalibacteraceae bacterium | reverse complement strand
TCATCACCTCAGAACGCCATTGGAGCTATGGCAACTATGTTGTCGTTGACCACGGCTATGACAGCAAGGGGCGGCGTGTGGTCACGCTGTATGCGCATATGTCCAAACGCTTGGTCGATGTGGGTGACAAGGTAACACGCGGCGAAACTGTTTTGGGAGAGGTCGGAAGTACAGGTCAATCCGAAGCGCCGCACCTGCATTTCGAGGTGCGGTTGGACAACACGGCGGTGGATTCCATCAAATTGGGGTATTTGGTTAAACCCTGACCGCCTGTGAGGAGGATGGATTATGAACAAGAAAATCTCACTGGGTGTCACGTTGACGCTCATCTTGGTGGCAATGGCGGTGACCGTTTCTGCCACGGTGATGATCTCTATGCGCTATTTCAGTAGCATTGTTAATGATGTGACCGAACAACAGGCTATGTACGGCGTTCTATCTGATGTGGATAAGGTTGTACGCAAGAACTATGCGGGCACTATCAAGGAAGAAGACCTACACTCTGCACTTGCCAAAGCGTATGCCGCCGGCTATGGCGATCCGTATGCCGCCTATTATACGGCAGAGGAATACAAGGTAGAGGAGCAACTTTTACAGGGCTCTTATACTGGATTTGGATTGGAATTGATTGCTCGCAATGATGTTTTAGTTGTGAAGGAAGTATATGCCAATTCGGCGGCGGCGATTGCCGGTATCCAAAAGCAGGATATCATCACAGCTATCGATGAAGTGTCTGTGTCAGCATCAGATATTGACACCGTTAACGAACAGCTGAAAGTGGCCGCGAAGTTATTGGTGTCCATAAGCCGCGGTGAGATTTCCCACTCTTACAGTATCACACAAAGCACCATCGTGGTGGAAAACGTCGTCAACAATATGCTTAAAGACGGTGTAACAGGCTATATTCGTCTGCGTAGCTTGTCTAAAAACGCCTTCGATCAGGTCCGCTCGGCGGTTTCTGCGCTTAAAGAAGAAGGTGCCATGCGTTTTGTGTTGGATCTGCGTGATAATGTGGGTGGCAGTCTGGAAGCCGCACAGAGTATATTGGGCTTTCTTTTGCCACGCGGCACCTATGCTCGCTTGAATGTGGGTGAGGATAAAGACCCGGTAATGTACAGCTCTCATGCCGCCTCACAGGTGATCGAAAACGTGGTGGTATTGGTTAATGAAAACACTGCCGCTGAAGCAGAATTGATTGCAGGTGCGTTGCGAGAAGCAGGCGGCATGAAGCTTGTGGGCGTAACCACCAACGGTCATGCCAACCTCCAGTCCTATTTCACATTAGCATCTTCGGGCGCGGCGGTGCGTGTCACTGTCGGCACCCTTGAGTTGATCAAAGGGGGCAGTTGGGAAGGCAAAGGCTTGGCACCCGACACGCTGGTCAAGCTGACAGGCGACCGTCCCTTCTCTTTGCGTAGCGAAGCGGATGATGACCAGCTACAGGCGGCTTTGGCACTGTTTGGCAGCGCGCCGACGCCTGAAAACACCACAACAGCTACCGGAACGGATACTACCGGCACAACAGGCACCGGCACTGATGCTACCGGCACGACAGGTACCGGAACTGATGCTACCGGCACGACAGGTACCGGAACAACAACGACCACAACGAATGACTGAATAAAAAAGACCGTTTGCAAAAACGGTCTTTTTTTATGCGATAACTTGCCAGCAGAGCGGAAGTGTGTTATACTGGATAGGAAAGAGAGGGATGTCCTATGCGCCTAAAATTGTATGGCAACCGCATTGAGCCTGCATGCTCCTATTGCCGCCACGGCAAACGCACCGCAGATGGGCGGGCGATTTTATGCCTGCGCAAGGGTGTTGTCCCTCTCTATCATCGCTGTCGGCGCTATGAATATGATCCGCTCAGACGTGTTCCGTCAGCGCGTCCTGTTGCGCCGACCTATTCCGAAGACGATTTCCGATTAGATTAAGAGGTGCACCTATGCAACCGGTGGGTATTATCGGAGCTATGGACTCCGAATTGCAACTGCTGTTAAACAAACTGGAAAACGCCGCTCGGGTACAAGTGGGCAGCACCGTGTACCACACGGGCGAACTGTCCTGTGTGCCTGTGGTGATCGCACGTTGCGGCATTGGCAAGGTCTGCGCCGCTATGTGTGCCCAGGCGATGATCGATCGCTTTTCGGTGCGCTGTATCATCAACACAGGTGTGGCGGGCGGTCTTAAAAGCGGCCTGTCGGTGGGGGATATGGTGCTTTGTACCTATGCCGTCCAGCATGATTTTGACGTGACCGCGTTTGGACACGTGCGCGGCTATATGTGCACGGGTGAGGATCACACCCAGCCCACGCGCTATTGGGCGGATGCCCATATGCGCGAGGTGGTAGCAACCGTTGCCGCCGAAACGCTGACCGACCGACGTGCCGTGGAAGGCGTGATCGCATCGGGTGATGTGTTTGTGGCGGATGCCGCCTTAAAACAGCAACTGACAGCGGAATTTGACGCTATGGCGGCAGAAATGGAGGGCGCGGCGGTTGCCCAGACCGCTACCGCTAACGGCGTGCCGTTTTTGGTCATCCGCGCCTTGTCCGACTTGGCAGACGGCAGTGCATCGATGTCTTTCGATACCTTTGAGGCGCAAGCCGCCGCCGCATCGGCGCAACTGTTGATAGCCGCTTTGCCGCGTTTGTAAAAGGATAATTTTTTCACAAAACGCCTTGACAAACGCGAAAAAGTGGGTATAATAAGTATGTTCTTGACATTGCGGAATAGTGTAAAGGTAGCACAACGGCCTCTGACTCCGTTTGTTGGGGTTCGAATCCCTATTCCGCAGCCACAAAAAAGCCCATCACACGAGTGTGATGGGCTTTTTTGAACGATGTTTGCCCTGGTGGGCAAATGATGTCGGCTTTGCCTAATGATGTTGCTTTGGCAATGATGTGTGCCTGTGGGCACATAAGGGCAAACAGCGCATCATTGCGGCACGAAGTGGCGCAACATCATTTTGAGCGACAGCGAAAAACATCATATCGAGCAGGCGAGACGCATTATTGAAAAAGTGAATTTGATATGATATACTGCTTTTACAGAGGTGAAAATAGTGAAAGAGAATAAACTTGCGGAATTATCTATGGATTTTGCAGAGGAAATTGTAAACCTTGTAGGAGAATTACGCTCTAAGCACGAAAATGTCATTGCAAATCAGATCGGCAGAAGCGGCACCTCCATCGGCGCAAATATTCACGAAGCGGCGTACGCCCAAGGCAAAAAGGACTTTATTTCCAAGCTTGAAATTGCCCTGAAGGAAGCCAGCGAGACGGGTTATTGGCTCGAACTTTTGCATAGGACAAACTATATTGACGAGGTACAATTTAAATCGCTTTCAGACAAATGTGCAACGATTCGAGTAATGCTGATAGCATCCTGCCGCACTGCTAAGGAGAATATGAAATGAAGTGGATTTACATATTAATTCAGGTTACCTGGGGCCTGTTACAAAGTCTTTTAGGCGCAATTATGTTCCTTATGCAGTTTTGCAGTTCGCATTATTTTTATCATGGTGCGATCGTCACCGAATGGAGTTTAAAAAGTAGCGTTTCCTTGGGCTGTTTTATATTCGTCACAAAAGAGCCATATTTTTATGATAAACTCAAAGACACTTTTACAAAAGAGGAACTTTCAAGTCGTCTGTTGGTTCATGAGTACGGCCATACCGTGCAATCTCTCATCCTAGGGCCTTTTTATTTGATTGTTATGGGAATTCCTTCTACGCTTTGGGGCTTTCTCCCTGTAGCACAAAAAAAGCGCAAACAGGGTGTTTCATACTTTTCGTTTTTTACTGAAAAATGGGCAAACCGTTTGGGCGAAACGGCAACACGAAAAAAATCAATGGATAATTTGTTGATTGATTAGATATCTTCTTCGGTGCAACTTGCCAAAAAATCCTGAAAGCACTTGCTTTCAGGATTTTTTTATTTGTGCCGACAGGAACAAATAAACGAGATTGCGACAAGTCGCAAATGATGTACTTCGTAATGATGTTACGCCTTCGGCGCAAACGGAATCGTAACCGTTTTCAGAGTGTTGGTTTATAGTTGCTTTTTTTACCGAAAGTATGATATAATAAACCTAACAAATGCATTCAAGAGCCTTAGGGGTGAGAAAAATGCTAAAAAAGCTTGTTGAAAAGAAAAATCTAATATTGATTATTTATGCTGTTGTTTTGCTTGCTTTTTGGACTGTGGCATTGATTGTTGGTAATGCAGAAGATAAAGTGAAAGTTCTCATTCTTTCTCTTGTTATACCGTTTGCGATATATGGTTTTGCCCGTTTGATGTATAAAGTTGGTGAGTATACGTGCTTCTTTTAAAACAATGAGCTTTTTCTATTATTTTTTCTTAACAGGCGGATTGCTTGGAACTGTTATGATGCTCGTTGAATTTGTTGGCGGATTTCCAAACGAATTGTCTCCGACGCTTGGCGCTTGCGGAGCTTTAATTGTTGCAACTCTTGATAGCGCAAAGAAAAATATTGAAATCGAAAGCAAAAAATAATATCATCTATTCCGCAGCCACAAATCCTCGTTCTGTTGAGCGAGGATTTTCTTTTTTATCCTTGCATTTTTGCTTGCAGTGTGTCATAATGTTTTTAGATAATTAACAAGGATGTGCTGTGTGCGATGCAAACGAAAAAGTTGCTATCAGGCTTGCTTGGCTTTTTGATACTGTTTGGTCTGTTGACCGGTTGTAATACTTCGACCGATACCAACAGCGAACAAACGACGACTTCGTCTACAACAGCTACCGATGGTGATGACTTTGGGGGCGATGACGGGGACAATGCCGCAAGCGGCGGTCAATCGTCGACCAAAAAGACCTCCAACAAAAAAACGAGCGGTACCAAGAAGACAAGCGGCAAAAACACCACCAAAGGCACTGCAGGTAAAAATACCACCAAAGGTACTGTCAGCAAAAACACCACCAAAACAAACGGCACCACCGCTACCTCCGCCGTTGACGACGAGCCGATCCGTTTCACTCCCAACGCCAATGGCTCCTTCACCAACAGCAAAACGGGCGTCACCTTTATTGACGACCCTTGCATCTCAGCTACGCTGAGTGCCAAAGAGTGTTTGCTTTATGAGCGCGGCAGAAAGGTGTTCGTCGACAAGACCCACCCCGACGTGTTCAAGGACGATGCCCGTTTTCGCCGCAACGACAACACTTCCTCGGGTGAGTGGTGGTTTAGCTATTATTTGAGCGCCGGCATTTCCGAATGTGCCGTCGTGTCCTATACCCAGCAGAACGATGCCGGCACACTTATCCAAACATTCGACATCTATGTGTCCCCCGACAACAGCCGCTGGACGAAGGTGGATTTGTCCTACAATATAAAAGAGGACAAAAACCTCGGAAACGGCTGGTATATGCGTACCTATCGTGTGACGGGTCTGTCTAAATCCAACAAATATCTGAAAGTGCAGTTTGCCGCAGTTGAGGACGGCGCAGAGTTCTATGTCCCCAATATCGGTCGTGTGCGTATCAACGATATCTACCACATGCAGGAGTTTGATCGATATATGAGCGAAAGCGGTACCCAAATCACCAAAAATTCGAACGCCACCACCAAAACTACGACCAAAACCACCACAACCACACACAAGCATTCCTATGCCAAAAAGACGGTGTCGGCCACCTGCACACGCCGTGGATATACACAGTACACCTGCGCTTGCGGCGATACCTATAAGTCCGATTATGTGCGCGTGGAGCATACATATAGCAACGGCAAATGCTCCTCCTGCGGAAAGAGCGTTAAGGAGACCACCGGTTTCTCGCAATATGAGGTCAGCTATTATTGG
>JAZSHG010000096.1:0-5861 GCA_045533135.1 Acutalibacteraceae bacterium | reverse complement strand
GCAACACCGTCATCCGCGAAGGCGATATCGTCAGCGTGGACGTGGGAGCCTGCATCAATGGGTATCACGGCGACAACGCCGCGACCTTCGGCGCAGGTACGGTCAGCCCCGAGGCACAGGCTCTGATGGATGCCACGCGCGAAAGCCTCTACGAGGGCATTCGTGCGGCACAGGCCGGCAATCGTGTCGGCGACATCTGCGCCGCTGTCCAAAGGTATGTCGAGGAGCGTGGTTACTCGGTGGTACGGCAATTCGTCGGCCACGGAGTAGGCACGGCCCTGCATGAAGATCCCAGTGTTCCCAACTTCGGGACCCCCGGTCGCGGCCAGCGGCTGTTGCCGGGCATGACCTTGGCTATTGAACCGATGATCAATGCCGGAACCTTCGAGGTCGAAATCCTCAAGGACGGCTGGACCACCGTCACCAAAGACGGCAAGCTTTCCGCTCACTTCGAGCATACCATCGCCATCACCACCGACGGACCGGTCATTCTGACCGCGCGGTAAGGAGGGCGTTATGCCAAAGAGCGGTACCGTAGTGATCGCCACCGCAGGACGTGATAAAGACAGTCTGTTTGCGGTGCTGACCACAGACGACAAGTGGGCGCTTATCGTGGACGGCAAACGCCGCCCTCTTGAACGACCCAAGCGGAAAAGTTTACGCCATCTGCGAGAAACGGGCGTCTGTCTTGACCCATCGGCAATGGCGACCAATCGTGAATTACGCCGTGTTCTGCGGAAATGGCAGGACACCATCACATGAGGGAGGTTGTAACAATGTCCAAAGAGGATGTTATCGAATTGGAAGGCACTGTGGTAGAAGCTCTGCCCAACGCCACATTCCAGGTAGAGCTGCCCAATGGCCATACGATTTTGGCACACATCTCCGGCAAACTGCGTATGAATTTCATCCGCATCCTGCCGGGCGATAAGGTCACGGTGGAAATGTCCCCCTATGACCTGACAAAGGGCCGCATCACGTGGCGCTCAAAATAAACACAAACGTAAAAGCGCAAAATGCGCAGGGAGGTAATCTTTATGAAAGTCAGACCTTCTGTCAAGAAAATCTGCGAAAAGTGCAAAGTCATCAAACGCAAAGGTCGTCTGATGGTCATTTGCGAAAACCCCAAACACAAGCAGCGTCAGGGCTAATCCCCACGCGCTTAACCGAAAGGAAGGAAACGAACTATGGCTCGTATAGCTGGTGTTGATTTGCCCAGAGACAAACGGGTTGAAATCGGTTTGACCTACATCTTTGGTCTGGGCCGCAAATCTGCGTCGGATATTCTCGCTGCCACCGGTATCAACCCCGATACCCGTGTCCGCGATCTGACGGAGGACGAAGTTTCTAAGCTGCGTGAACACATCGACCACAACTACGTTGTGGAAGGCGATCTGCGTCGCGATGTGGCATTCGATATCAAACGTCTTATTGAAATCGGCAGCTACCGTGGTCTGCGTCACCGCAAGGGCTTGCCCGTTCGCGGTCAGCGCTCCAAGACCAATGCCCGTACCCGCAAAGGTCCCAAGAAGACCATTGCCAACAAGAAGAAGTAAGCAGGAGGGATAAGAATGGCTGCTGCAAAGAAGACGACTGTGCGTCGTCGTAAAGAACGCAAAAACATCGAGCGTGGCGCCGCGCATATCCAGTCCACGTTCAACAATACCATCGTGACCATCACCGATACGCAGGGCGCCGCCCTTTCTTGGGCGTCTGCCGGTGAGCTGGGTTTCCGCGGCTCGCGTAAATCCACCCCCTTCGCGGCGCAGACTGCCGCGGAGACCGCTGCCAAAGCGGCGATGGAACACGGCCTCAAAACTGTTGAGGTGTATGTGAAGGGCCCCGGTGCCGGCCGTGAAGCCGCGATCCGCGCCCTGCAAGCCGCCGGTCTGGAAGTCACCATGATCAAAGACGTGACTCCCGTACCCCACAACGGATGCCGTCCTCCCAAGAGAAGACGTGTCTGATCACATTACGGAGGTGTAACCAATATGGCAAGATATACCGGTGCGGTGTGCAGAATGTGCCGCCGCGAAGGCCAAAAACTGTTCCTCAAGGGCGAGCGTTGCTACACCGACAAGTGTGCGATCGCGCGTCGTGCCTATGCCCCCGGCCAGCATGGCCAGGGCCGCAAAAAGGTTTCTGAATACGGCAGACAGCTGCGTACCAAGCAGCATGTGCGTCGTTACTATGGCGTTCTGGAGAACCAGTTCCGCCACTATTTCGAGAAGGCTGAGAAGATGACCGGCGCTACCGGTGGAAACCTGCTCAAGCTGCTCGGATCCCGTCTGGGCAACGTTGTGTATCGTCTGGGCTTCGCCAGCTCCCGTGCCGAGGCACGCCAGCTCGTCACCCACGGTCACTTCACTGTCAACGGCCGCAAGGTCAACATCCCCTCCTACCTGGTGAAAGCCGGTCAGGTGGTGGCGCTGAAAGAAGCGAGCCGTTCCCTGGAAAAATTCAAGGCTATTCTGGAAGCCAACTCCGCCCGTCCCGTTCCGGCGTGGCTGGATCTCAACCGCGATGCCGCCGAGGCGAAGGTCGTTGCGCTCCCCAATCGCGAGGACATCGATCTGCCGGTCGAAGAGACCCTCATCGTCGAGTTGTACTCCAAGTAAGCGAATGGGCGGCGTAACCACGCTGTTTCATTCCTACCATTACGGCAGCGGCAAGGCGGTCGCTTGACTGTCCGCCGACTGTACATTACAAGGAGGCTTTTGCATGATCGTGATTGAGAAGCCCAGCATTGAAACTCTGGACTTGACTGCTGACGGCACCTATGGCAAGTTTGTCGTAAAGCCGTTGGAACGTGGCTACGGTACCACCGTGGGTAACAGCCTGCGCCGCGTGCTTTTGTCCTCTCTCCCCGGTGTTGCCGTCACCTCTGTGAAGATTGACGGTATCCTGCACGAGTTTTCCACCGTGCCCGGCGTCAAAGAGGATGTAACAGAGATCGTTCTGAATATCAAAAACCTGATCCTCAAAATCAACGGTGAAGGTCCCAAGGTGGTCTACATCGAGGCCGAAGGCCCCTGTGAAGTCACCGCCGGTTCCATCAAATGTGACAGCGAGGTGGAGATCCTCCGCCCCGACACGCACATCGCCACGCTGGGCGAAGGTGCCAAGCTGTCGATGGAACTCACCGTGAGCAAGGGCCGTGGCTATGTGTCCGCGGAGCGCAACAAGCAACTGGCCGCGCCTGTTATCGGTGTGATCCCCGTGGACTCCATCTACACCCCTGTGCTCAAGGTCAACTACACCGTTGAACCCACGCGCGTCGGTCAGAGCATCGACAACGATATGCTCACGATGGAAGTGTGGACAAACGGCACTATCTCGGCGCAGGAAGCGGTTTCGCTGGGCGCCAAAGTGCTCATCGAGCACCTGAACCTGTTCGTCGACCTGTCCGGCGATGCCTATGCCGGCGATTCCATCATGGTGGAGAAGGACGACAAGGGTAAAGAGAAGGTGTTGGAGATGACCATCGAAGAGCTCGATCTCTCGGTGCGTTCCTTCAACTGCCTCAAGCGTGCCGGTATCAACACGGTAGAGGATCTGATCAGCAAGACCGAAGACGATATGATGAAGGTCCGCAACCTGGGCCGCAAGTCTTTGGACGAAGTGATCAACAAGCTGGCGTCTTTGGGTTTTGCCCTGAGCGCTAATGAGGACTAATTAAGCGAATTTTCGCTTGAAACCTGTATTCAAACCTACAAAAAGGAGTGAATTCCATGCCCGGAACCAGAAAGCTCGGTCGCCCCACGGCTTCCCGTATGGCGATGCTCAGAGCCATGGTCACCTTCCTGCTTGAAAAAGGCCGGATCGAGACCACCGTCACCCGCGCGAAAGAAGTGCGCTCTATGACGGAGAAAATGATCACCATCGCGAAAGAGCCGACGCTCAACAATAAGCGCACTGTGCTCGCCTTCGTTACCAAGAAGGAAGTCGCGAAGAAATTGTTTGACGAGATCGCTCCCGCTTATGCGGAGCGCAACGGCGGTTATACCCGTATCATCAGAACCGGCGCTCGCCGTGGCGACGCTGCCGGGATGGCTATCATCGAGCTGGTGAAATAAGTCAAGCACCACCAAAAGAACGCTTTCCTTGCGAAAGCGGGCTTTTTATGTCATTGCCCCCTTGACAACGGGCGAAAATTGGCATATACTGGACACACAGCAGAACACAAACAGGGGGTGCTGGCCTTGCGCCGGCTGAGAGGACACCGTGTCTAACCCCAAAACCGGATTCGGATAATGCCGACGGCGGGATGTTTGGGGGCGGAAAAACCGCCAAAAAACAGCGTATTGCAATGCCCTCCGTCTTTTTATGGGACGGAGGGCATTTTTCGGTTTGTGCCTGCCAAAACTATTAACAGGGAGGCAATCCTATGAAGAAAAAACCCATCGTTCGTCTGACCGAAAGTGCGCTGATGATCGCCTTTGCAACGGTGCTCAGCGTGGTCAAAATCCTCAACCTGCCCTACGGCGGCAGTGTCACCGCCGCCAGCATGCTGCCCATTTTGCTCATTGCCTATCGCTACGGCACAGGCTGGGGCCTGTGCGTAGGCGCCGTCCACGGCGTGTTGCAGCTGTTTTTGGGCGTCAAAAACATTATGGGCGTCAATTTCGGCGCCGCCGTCGCCATTTTACTGCTCGATTATGTGGTCGCATTCACCGTGTTGGGCTTTGGCGGCGTGTTCCGCCGCTCCTGCAAAAAGCAGGCGACCGGCTTGGCGCTGGGCGCGCTTTTGGGGTGCATCTTGCGCTATGTGTGTCACGCGGTGGCAGGCGCAACCGTGTGGGCGGAATATAACTATTCCGACCTGCCCACCATCGCCTTTTCTGCCGTCTACAACGCCACCTATATGCTGCCCGAAACCATCATCACCGTGCTGGCGGCCTACTATATCGGCACACTGCTCGAATGGCGTGAGCCGACCATCCACCGCCTGGCGCCGGAGGCCAAGCGCCCCGACAAAGCGGTGCTGTTTAGCGGTATCGCTCGCACAGCTCTGCTGGCGACCGCCGTCTATGACCTGCAAGCGCTGTTTGGCAATATGCAAGACCCCAACACAGGCGTCTTTTCTGCCGCAGGCTTAGCGTATGCTCCGTGGCTGGCCATCGCCATCGTGACGGTGGTGGGTGTGTTGCTCACGGTGGTGTTTAACCTGCTGGCAAACGCCGTACCTGCCGATGACACCACCAATTGCCGCCGCCTGTTTGGCATCCTGCCCATCGGCGCCGCCGTCGCCACCGTGGGCGCGTGGGGTTGGTACGCGGCAGATATGCTCGCCACCGCCGCCGAAAAAGCGGAGCTTGCCGCGCCGTTTACGAGTGTTGCCGCCTTTGGCGATGCGTTCTTGGCGCTCGGCACCAAATACGGCCTGCCGCTTTTGGTGGTCACCCTTGCCGCCATCGCGTTCGTGTGGATGATGATCCGCCGCAGTATCCGCGCCTTCTCCCAAAAAGAAAATTGATAAAAGCAGGCTGTTTCGCAGGAAACAGCCTGCTTTTTTGAAAAAGCGGCGAGAAAAATTCCCGAACCTTGTGACATTTTTCCATATACAGACCGTTTTCTGCCCGTTATAATAAATGTGTTTTGAAAAGGAGGCCGAAAACGTGGACTATGTGGCATTGCTTGGCGCATCGTTGCTGTTTGCGCTGCAATTTTTATTCAATCAACGCTACGAAAAGCGCACAGGCAGTGGTCTGGCACACGCATTTCGCTTTTCCTTGTGGACGACACTCGTCGGCGCCGACGCCATGCTCCTTATGCAAGGCTTTGCACTCAATTTCAGCTGGTTTTCCCTGCTGATGGCGGCGGTACTCTCAACGGTGAGCATTCTCTACACCGTCTGCAGT
>JAZSHG010000088.1:0-4427 GCA_045533135.1 Acutalibacteraceae bacterium | reverse complement strand
CTCGCCCGTGACCTCGTCGGGGCATTCCTCACCCGTTTCGGGGTTGACGATCTTGCACTCAATTTCGGGCAGTGGCGCACCAACAGTACCCACACGCACTTCGATGGGATCATTGGTGGAGCTCATCGTGCAACCGGGGGACGCTTCGGTCTGTCCGTACACGATGGTAATTTCGGACATATGCATTTTCTCCACCACTTCGCGCATCGTGGAAATCGGACAAGGGCTGCCTGCCATAATGCCTGTGCGCATATAGGAGAAGTCGGTCTTTTCAAAATCGGGGTGTTCGAGCAAGGCAATAAACATCGTCGGCACGCCGTGGAACGCCGTGATATGCTCATTGTGGATGCACGCCAGCGCCGGTTTCGGAGAGAAATACGGTAACGGCAACAGCGTGGCACCGTGTGTCATCGACGCCGTCATCGCCAGCACCATACCGAAGCAGTGGAACATTGGCACCTGGATCATCATACGGTCAGCCGTGGACAGATCCATACGGTCACCGATACATTTGCCGTTGTTGACGATGTTATAGTGGGTGAGCATAACACCCTTGGGGAAGCCGGTGGTGCCCGACGTATACTGCATATTGCAGACGTCATCTTTGTCCACTGCCGCCGCCAAACGGTACACCTCTTCCACAGGCACCTGCGCTGACAGCTCGACCGCCTCATTCCATTCGAGACAGCCCTTCTGACGGAAGCCAACGGTGATAACATTGCGCAAGAACGGCAGACGGCGCGCGTGCAAGGGCTTTCCGGCCTTGGTGTTTTCCAATTCGGGGCAAAGTTGGGCAACGATATCGCCATAGTGGGTATCCTTTGAGCCCTCGGTCATAATGAGGGTGTGGGTATCCGACTGCTTGAGCAGATATTCTGCCTCGTGAATCTTATAAGCGGTGTTGACCGTCACCAAAACCGCGCCGATCTTAACCGTCGCCCAAAAGGCAATATACCATTGCGGCACGTTGGACGCCCATACCGCCACGTGTGTACCTGCCTTGACGCCCATCGCGATCAATGCGCGCGCGAAGGTGTCCACATCGTCGCGGAATTCGCTGTACGTACGGGTATAGTCCAGCGTGGTGTATTTGAACGCATATTGGTCAGGGAACTCCTCCACCATACGGTCGAGCACCTGCGAAAAGGTCATGTCAATGAGCAGATCCTTTTTCCAGACAAATTTGCCGGTGTGTGCCTTGTTATAGTAGAGTTGCTTTTCATTGCGCGAGGTGTTGCTATATTGCTTCATATACTGCACGAACTGTGAGAAAATGATCTCCATATCGTCCAGCTCTTCGCACCATTCGGGATTCCACACCAAAGACAGGAAGCCGTCATAGTTGACCGAGCGCAGTGCGAGCATCATATCCTTAACAGGCAGTTCGCCCTCGCCCAGCAGACAAAATTCCACGCCGTTTTCGGTGCGGCGCGCATCGTTCATGTGCACATGGCGCACATAAGCGCCGAGATTTTTGATGATAACATCAGGCTGCTCGCCGGCGCCAAAATAGGCGGCGGACAAGTTCCACAGCGCCGCCAGCCAATCGCTGGCAAAGCGGTCGAGCAGATTGCGCAGCTCGGCCGTGTCACAGAACAAACCGCTGGTTTCCACCAGCAGAGCCACGCCGCGTTCTTCTGCTTTAGGCAACAGCTTTTCAAGCAGTGCCGCTGTGTTTTCCACGCCGGCGGCCACATCAGCAGTAGATTCGGCCCGCAGGCGAATAAAGGGGATGTGCAGGTTGGAGGCAATATCCAAGCACGCCTCCACTTCCTTTTCCACGGCATCAGCCGCCATTGCATCGGCAATATCACCGATGGCATCAATGCAGGGAATCTGCAATTTTTGTTCATACAGGCGGCGCAAGGTAGCCGCCGCGGCGTAGTCGTGAAATGCACCGTCTTTGTCAGTAAACAGACGGTTGTGGATATTATGCAACTCCACGCCCTCGAATTTGAGGTCAGCCGCCACCTGGCAGAACTCTTCGAACGTTTGGTTATGCCACCCTTTGGTGGAAAAAGACAGTTTCACGCTCACGCCTCCTCATACACGATCTTGTTGACCGCATTGATGTAGGCACGAATGCTCGCGCCCATGATATCGGTAGAAATGCCGTTGCCGGAATAGAGCTTGCCGTTAGCACGCAGTTTAACCACTGCAGAACCCATTGCTTCCTTGCCCTCGGTCACAGACTGGATCTGGAAGTCGTCCAGCTCATAGTGGTTGCCGATCACTTGATCCAGCGCCAAGAAGGCGGCGTCGATAGGACCATCGCCAATCGCAATGCCCTGCTTTTTGTCGCCGTTTTTGGTCACGGTGATCTGCGCCGTTGCCGCAATCACATTGCCGTTATTGATCACATAGTTATCCAGCACATAGGTGGCAGGCACCTGCATGGCTGTGTTGGCAATGATGGCATCCAGTTCTTTGGCGCCCACGCGCTTTTTGGCGGCCACGCGCAAAAACTCCTCGAACACCTTTTCAAGATCTTCATCGCCAAGATCATATCCCAGCTTCGCCACCGCCGCAAAAACGGCGTTACGGTCGTCTTTATCATCCAGATGAATGATTGCATCATCTGTGCGCATCACAGAAACGGCCGTCTGTGCTTTTTTCACATCGCCCGTAATGCGGCTGATCTGTGAAACGGTGCGGTGCAGTTCGGTGGTGCGGATATTGGTGGCAAAGCCGTATTTGTCGCCGCAATTTTTGATCATATTCACAAAAGTTTCCAGCGAAACCGTATTGCTGCCCACCGCTGTCTTGACATAGTCCACACCGCGGCGCACTGCCAAAATCGCCTGTGCCGCCGCCATGCCGTTTTTGTCATCGCAGTGCACACCCATAGGCACAGACACCTGTGCCATCAATTCCCCGATAAAGGTTGCAAAATCATCCGGCAGCATCTCGGCGGCACTGTCGCAAATGGTAATGGATCCCACACCAGCATCCACCGCCGCTTTGAGTACAGCCTGCAAAAATTCAGGCTCTGCACGCGAGGCATCCACTGCGCAAAACTCCACATCGGCGCAAACGGCTTTCGCCGCTTTCACCGTTGCCGCTACGCTTTCAAGCATAGCCGCAGGCTTTTTGTGGCAGGTATATTCCATCCCCACGGGAGACACAGGCACCTCAAGACGCACGCGTGCACGTGCCGCACCCGACAGCGCCGCAGTAGCCACCGTGAGACTATCTGCAGACAGATCAATCGCCACCGATAGGATGCTGTTTTTCACAAAGGAAGACACAGTACGGATAAGCAACGTATCCGTGCGGTTGTTGCGAATAGCCGGCAGTTCGATCACGTCTACACCCAGCTTTTCCAGCTGACGGGCGATCTCGATCTTCTCCTTAAAGCTAAATGCACTGTCTTCCCGACAAAGTGTGGTGTCGGCAATTTTGATCTGTTTCATACTATCGTCTCCTTTTAGGTTGCTGATAAAACAAAAGTCCCTGAAATCGAAAACGCTCCGATTTCAGGGACGAAAAAACCTTTTCGCGGTACCACCCTGCTTACCGTTAAAAAACGGTCGCTCAACGGACTCCATCAAGTCCTTTGCCATGATAACGGGGCAAGCCGTAGCCGTCTACTTTTCCGTTCAACAGCTCTGCTCAGGAGTGAGGCTTCCTCGCTCTTTCACGCCTGTTCACAGCAACCACAGGCTCTCTGAAGTGAAGCACGAGAGAGGAATAATTCCGTCAACGCATTTGCAATATGGTATGCATTTTAGCACAAGGCTTTTGCTTTGTCAAGTGTTTTTTATTCGATACCGCAGGTCCAGCCGAAGGTATCTTCCAGATGGCCCCACTGGATGCCCGTCAGGACATCGTAGAGGTGCTGGGTGACTTCGCCGATGCCGCCGCCATTGACGGTGTAGCGCACATCCTTGTAGCACAGCTCACCGATGGGAGAAACCACCGCCGCCGTACCGCAACCCCACGCCTCTTCCAGCGTGCCATTTTCCATCGCGGCAGACAGCTCATCAATGCTCAAAAGACGCTCACTGACGGTGTAGCCCTCTTTTTTCAGCATCTCAATGCAGGATTTTCTGGTGATGCCGGGAAGAATGGAGCCGGAGAGCATCGGGGTGACGATCTCACCGTTGATCTTGAACATCACGTTCATCGCGCCGACTTCTTCGATATACTTGCGCTCAACGCCGTCGAGCCACAGCACCTGAGAATAGCCCTTTTGCTCGGCGCGCTCGCCTGCACGGTTACTGGCGGCGTAGTTACCGCCGCATTTGGCATAGCCGGTACCGCCGCGCACAGCGCGCACGTCGGCATCTTCAATCATGATGCCAACGGGGGTGAGGCCTTCCTTGTAGTAGGAGCCAACGGGGCTGGCAATGATGGCGAATACGGCATGCTTCACAGCGTGCACGCCAAGGGTTTCGTCGTCGCCGTACATGAAGGGGCGCAGATAC
>JAZSHG010000053.1:0-7857 GCA_045533135.1 Acutalibacteraceae bacterium | reverse complement strand
GCCTGCTTGCTTGTATGATGCTGGGCACAGTATTCTGCAACATCTGTGACTTCTCCGAGGAACTGATGGACAGAGCAGACAAATGGACGGTGCCGCTTTTGGTGTTGTTTTTCGTCATCAGCGGTGCGGAATTGGATCTGTCGGTATTTTCCAACTGGATCTACGTTGTCATTGGCATCGCTTACATCGCTTTTCGTTCGCTCGGCAAATATTTTGGCGCACGGTTTAGCTCTAAGCTTGTGGGCTGTGATGAGAATATTGTCAAATACCTCGGTATCACGCTATTGCCACAGGCTGGCGTGGCGCTCGGCATGGCGAGTCAAGCCTTTGCCGGCTTTGGCGGAGAGGTGGGCAAACTGGTGCAGAGCATCACCTTGTTCTCGGTACTGATCTATGAACTGGTCGGCCCCTATCTGACCAAGGTAGCACTGACAAAAGCCGGTGATATCAAGCTGGACGGTAAAACCAGTGCACGTGAAGAAGCAAAGCTGAAAATACAGGGGAATAAATAATAGCCATGTGAATTTAAAAAGGCGCCGCTCACTGTGTGGGCGGCGCCTTTTTAAGCTAACCATATTGAAAAGGGACGGACACCTTTGGCTGTCCGTCCCTTTTTAGATGTGATCAGAGGGAATTTATTTCTTGCCTTTTTTCGCTTTGTGCTCCATCCACATGCTCCAAGTGGGCGGGCAGAGGAACAAAGAGGTATAGGAACCGGAAGCCAAGCCAAACAGCATCGGAATAGCGAAGCTGACGATAGAATCCAGATTCATCACCGTTGCTACGACCGCCACACAGGTCATCGCCACGATGGTGGAAACAGAGGTAGAGATCGCACGGCCGAGGGTTTGGTTGAGGCTCAGATTGACCACATTCCGGATGGGCTCCTTGCTCATCTTGGCACGGTTCTCACGGATACGGTCGAAGATAACGATGGTATCGTTAAGAGAGTAGCCGAGGATGGTGAGCATGACCGCCACAAAGTTATCGTTAAGCGGAATTTGGAAAATAATGAATGCCAAGTACGCAAACGCCAAGTCGTTGACCAACGCAAACACCGCCATCAAACCGGCAGAGAAACCGCCGATCTTGCGGAAACGGTAAGCCACATACAAGATGAGGAACAGTGCCGCCAAAGCAACCGCAAGCAAGCATTTGGCAAAGAAGCTACGGCCCATAGAAGGCTGTACGGCGTTAACCTGCTCTGCAACAATCTTGTTGTCGGGATATTGCTTTTGGAAAGCCTCGGTGAGCTTCTCCTGCGCTTTGGGAGAAAGCACATCCGTTTTGGAAAGGCTGATAATAGATTGATCGCCACTGTTTGTCAGGTCGACTACCACATCATTGCCCAACTGCGCTTTGGCGAAATCCTTGACATCTTCCAGATCCAAGGTGCCGGTATAGCTGTATTTTGCCATGGTACCGCCCTTAAAGGAGATATCCATTTCCACGCCCATCACAAAGCTGAGCAGGACACACAGAACAATCAGAGCGGCAGAAACGATCAACGAGATCTTACGAAAACCGACAAAATCGAAGTTCTTTATCATACTCGCTCACCTCCCAGGAAAAAGGGCTTACGCAAGGCCTTGAAACGGCACAAGGATTTCAGCATCAAGCGGGACAGCCACACACCCATGATGAAGTTCCAAATGATACCGATCAGCAGCGTGAAGCCGAAGGCATACACGGAACCGGTGGTTGCCACGGGGAAGAAGTAGAGCGCCCAGCTGAGCAATTTTGCCCACAGGCTGGTGGAAGAACCAAACACACCCATCAACACGATGGCCACGATCATAACGGTGATGTTACCGTCGAAGATAGCGGAGAAGGAAGCCTTGGTACCGCGATCCACAGCACCGTCGATGGTGCGGCCGGCACGGATCTCTTCCTTGATACGCTCAGCAGTAATGGTGTTGGCGTCAACGCCCATACCAATGGACAGGATGATACCGGCAATACCGGGGATGGTCAGCGTCAAGCCTTCGAACACGGTAAAGTAGCCGGAGATGCAAGCAATGGCACCGGCCACTTGGCCTGCCAACGCGATCACAGCGACCACACCGGGCAGACGGTAGCGGATGATCATATACAGCGAAATCAGCGCAAAGGCGATGATACCGGCAAGGATCATTGCTTCCAGAGCAGTCTCACCCATCGTCGGGGAAATGCTACCGCTATTGGTAACTTCAATATCGAAGGGCAGTGCACCGGAGGTGATGAGGTTCGCCAGATCAGACGCATCTGCCATTGTCTCAAAGCCGCCCTCAATGATCGCTTTACCGTCGGTGATGTGCGCGTTGACGGTGGGGTTGCTGATCATATTGTTATCAAGCCAAATAGAGATGGTGCCACTGTCGGCCATTTGCGCCTTGGTAGCATCGGCAAAAGCTTTTTTGCCGCTCTCTTTAAGCTCCAGTGCTACAACATAGATCAGGTTGCCCTTTTCATCCGTTGTGGCCTGCGCCTCGGCAGACTGCACATCGTCACCGGTCAGCACCAAGCTACCGGAAGGAACTTTGATGGCGTTGCCACTCTCGTCTTTGACAACCTCACCCTTGTCATCGGTCTTGTCCTTGGTCTCAGAACCAAGATGGAACTCCAGGCGAGCAGTCTGGCCAAGCTCCTGAATGGCCGTTGCAGCGTCAAACTCCGTTTCGTGGCTGGCCCACGGATAACGAACGATGACCTGATTGTTGGCCAAGTCGGTATACAACTCGTAGTCAGTCACACCGTTGAGAATGAGGCGCTGGGCGATAACGTCCTTGATGGCCTCCATTTGATTATCTGTGACATCTAAATCGGTGTCAGACGGGCCAAAGGTGGCCTCAACACCGCCGCGGATATCAATACCGAATCGGATATCCCCCGCGCTTTTGATGTGGGTGTCGATGCGATCGCCATAGTTGGTAGTTACGCCCGTGAAGGTCGTGACCACCAAAGCGGCAATGAGCACAACGACGATGAAGAATACCGGTTTTGCTACGCGCTTCATCAGTTTGTCCTCCCATGATTTCTTTTCGCGGTTTATACAAAAGCTATGCTGCTGTAATAACCGTTGCTCAATTAGATTTATTATATAAGAAAAGGTCTGAAAAGTCAATCTTTTCAGACCATATTCCTATACATTTTGTGGATTATTGCGATTTTGCCACGTTTTAGGCCAGCAGTTTGCGAACAGCCGCCAATTCGGCGCAAACACAAAACAATTCCATTGCCATTTTCAGCTCATCCAACGCAGGGAAGGTGGGGGCAATGCGGATATTGCTGTCGGCAGGATCATTGCCATAAGGGTAGGTCGCACCGGCACCGGTCATCACCACGCCTGCTTCTTTGAGCAAACGCACCGTTTCTTTGGCACAGCCTGCCATCACATTCACACTGACAAAATAGCCGCCCTTGGGATTGTGCCAAGTGGCCACGCCTTTTTCCTGGAGCTTATGCGCCGCGAGTGCCTCCAGCACCACCGCAAACTTGGGACGCAAAATCGCCGCGTGTAAACGCATATGCGCCTTAACGCCCTCGATATCCTTGAAAAAGCGTGCGTGGCGCAGCATATTGATCTTGTCATAGCCAATGGTCTGGATGGTCATGCGCTTTTTGACTTCGGCAATATTGGCGGAGCTTGCCGCCATAGCCGCCACGCCTGCACCGGGGAAGCTGATCTTGGAGGTAGAGGTGAACATTACGAAGCGGTCTTCTGTTCCCACTTCCTTGGCGACGTCGTAGACATTGAGCAGTACATCCCGGTCATCGCTTAAATGGTGCATGCAGTAAGCATTGTCCCACATAACGCGAAAATCTTTTGCCGCCGTCTGCATCTTTGCCAAGCGGCGCACCGTGTTGTCGCTATAGGTAATGCCATCGGGGTTGGAATACATCGGCACGCACCACATGCCCTTGACAGCAGGATCCTGTACCAGCGCTTCTACCATATCCATATCGGGGCCTTCGGCGGTCATCGGTACGGCAATCATGTCTATGCCGAAGTGGTTGGTGACCGCGAAGTGGCGGTCATAACCGGGGGCAGGACACAAAAACTTGACCGTGTCCAGCTTGCACCACGGGGTGCAACCGCCCACGCCCTTGGCATAGGCAGAGGCGATGTAGTCAAACATCATATTGAGGCTGGAGTTGCCACCCACAATGACCTGGTCAGGAGTGACACCCAAAATATCCGCAAACAGAGCCTTGACCTCGGGCAGGCCGTCGACCAAACCGTAGTTGCGTGTTTCAAAGCCATCAGCGGCGCGAAAGCCCTCCTGTGCGTTGACACAGGTGAGCAAGTCCACCGTCAGATCCAACTGATCGGCGCCCGGCTTACCGCGAGACATATCCAGTGACAGTTGACGGCTTTTGTAGTCCTCATATATATTCTCCAGCTCCTGCAAACGGGCCTGCAGTTGTGCCGGAGTCTGTTTCGTTAGGGCGTTCATGGGCAATCAAACCTCTCCAAATTCATAAAAATATCTGTATAGCAGTGACAGTATACCCCTTTTCGTCAGTTTTTGCAAGTCCCTTTTGCAATTCCTGCAAAATATTTATATTTTGGGGGTTCGTATGGGACTGACAAGAGACGGGCAAACTGTATGCAGAAAGGGGCGGTTGCGGTGAAAAAGTTTTGGGAAACCTTAAAAGGGCACTGGCATACGGCACTGCTGTGGGAAGGGTTGGCACTGTGCGGCACGCTGTCGGTGATTGTCATCGCCCTGCTTATCCCCCGTTTTCTGCCGTCGGCGTGGATGGCGGTGGGAATAGCGTGGGGCATCGATTGGTTGATACTGTCACCGCTTCGCTGGGGACGGCGTCTGTGGTACAGGCGGCTGGCGCTGGGGCAAGCCACCGAAGACTGCGCCATATATGCCTGGAAGCACTATTTCTCCGCTCTGCTTTGGCGTGGGTGGCTATATCTTTTGCGCGGCAGTGCTATACTCGCCATAGGTATACCGCTCATTGCTTTGGATAAAACCGCCGCCATATTGCGTCTGCACGCCTCATCGGTAATGGTCGACGGTGCACTGCTCGCATGTATGCTCGCCGCCGTGGCACTTTTGGCGGCGGTGCCACTCTTGCTACGTTTTTTGGTCGGTTGGTGGCCACTGCCGGAGCTGATGGCAGACAGCGGCTCATTTTGGATGGCGTTGCGGCGATGCCGCACGCTGATGCGGCGGCGACGCATCGATGCGTTCAAGTGGTGGCTGTGCGGTATCGGTTGGGCCATGCTCAGCCTTGTGCCGCTGTTGGGACTTTTTGCACGCATGGGATGGCACCTGCATCGGGCACGCTGGATCGTGGCACGCGAGGCGACCGCATTGCCGCCAATGCGCGACGGCGTGCGGCTCTATCTCCCCCACCAAGCGCCTCATCAACCGTAGTTTTGGTTGTCCTATGGAAATTTTTCTGTCTTGTCCCTTGTCTTTTCCATAAAATATGGTATAATGGCGTATTATAATGGATATTTCGCCTTGAAAGAGGGGACTTTTTATGAAACCAACCTTTTATATCACCACCGCCATTGCCTATGCCTCACGCAAGCCACACATCGGCAACGCCTATGACATCGTGCTGGCGGATGCTATTGCGCGCTACAAACGTATGATGGGCTTTGATGTGTATTTTCTTACCGGATCGGATGAGCACGGCCAAAAGATCGAGCAATATGCCGCCGAAAAGGGGATCTCGCCACAGGCATATGTGGACGAAGTGGCCGATACTATCAAAATGGTGTGGGATTCGCTCAACGTGACCTATGACCGCTTTATCCGCACCACCGATGCCGATCACCACGATGCCGTCGCCAAGATTTTCAAAAAGCTTTATGAGCAGGACGACATCTACAAGAGCGAATATAACGGCAAATATTGTGTGCCCTGTGAGTCTTTCTTCACTGCCTCGCAGTTGGTAGACGGCAAATGCCCCGACTGCGGTCGTGAGGTGATCGATGCCAAGGAGGAAGCCTACTTCCTGCGCTTGAGCAAATACCAGGATCGTCTGCTGCAATATTACGAGGACAATCCCGATTTCTTCCGTCCCGACTCTCGGCGCAACGAGATGATCAACAACTTCTTAAAGCCCGGACTGTCCGACCTGTGCGTGTCCCGCTCCTCCTTCAAATGGGGCATCCCTGTGGAGTTTGATCCCAAACACGTCATCTACGTTTGGGTGGATGCACTCTCCAACTACATCACCGGTATCGGCTACAACCCCGATGGCAGTTCCGACCTCTATCGCAAATATTGGCCTGCCAACCTGCACGTGATCGGCAAAGACATTGTGCGCTTCCACACCATCTATTGGCCCATCATCCTGATGGCGCTGGGCGAGCCGTTGCCGCGTCAGGTGTTGGGGCATCCGTGGATGCTCTGCGGTGAGGACAAGATGAGCAAATCGAAGGGCAACGTCATCTACGCCGACGAGCTTGCCAAGCAGTTCGGCACCGATGCTGTGCGGTATTATCTACTTTCCGAGATGCCCTTTGCACAGGACGGCAACATTACTTATGAGAGCTTCCTGCTCAAATTTAATGCCGACCTTGCCAACACGCTGGGCAATTTGGTCAACCGCACCATCGCGATGACCAACAAATATTTTGGCGGTACGGTGCGCCGTCCTGCTACTGACGAGGCGGATGCCGATCTCATCGCCACTGCCAAGGATACCCTTTCTCGCTTCTTCACGCTGATGGACGGCTACCGCAACGCGGACGCCACCGACGCGGTGATGAACCTGTGTAAGCGTTGCAACAAATATATCGATGAGACCGCACCCTGGGTACTGGCAAAGGATGAGGCACAAAAGGATCGCCTGGAAGCGGTGCTTTATAACCTCTGCGAGTGCATCCGCTTGGTTGCTTCTCTGCTCACTCCCCTGCTTCCCGACACCGCCGCCGCGATTTTCGCACAGTTGCAGGTGAACGAAAACTTGCAGGGCGTTGACGCTGCAGAGTTTGGCAAGGCGGACGCCTTCTCCGTTGGCACTCCCACACCGCTTTTTGCCCGTCTGGACGTAGAAAAGACACTGGCAGAAATTTTTGCCGCACAGCAGGCTGCCGCCGAAGAAGAGGCCGCACCTGAGGTGGAGAATGTGGCGTTCTTGCCGCAGATCGCCTTTGACGATTTCGCCAAGATCGACCTGCGTGTCGCCAAAATCGATGCCTGTGAGCCTATTCCGAAGGCCAAAAAGCTTTTGAAGCTCACACTGGATGACGGCAGTGGCACACCCCGCACCGTATGCTCCGGCATTGCCAAATGGTACAAGCCCAATGACCTCATCGGCAAATCCATCATCCTGGTGGCAAACCTCAAGCCTGCCGTTTTGTGCGGTGTGGAAAGCCAAGGTATGATCCTGGCCGCCGACTGCAAAGGTAGCGAGGACATCAAGGTGTTGTTTGTGGACGGTGTACCTGCAGGCAGCACTGTGCGATAACCGTTGCATTTTTTGACAGCCGCCGCCACTCGGCGGCTGTTTTTTGTAAGGAGTTTACGAATGGATACCATCTTTGATACCCACGCCCATTACGATGACGAGGCGTTTGATGAGGACCGTGCCCAGTTGCTGTCCGCACTGCCAAGCAGTGGTGTTTGCGGTGTGGTCAACGCCGCCAGCGACCTTGCCTCCTGCCGTGCAGGATTGGCACTTGCCGAGGACTTTGATTATATCTATGCCGCGGTGGGGATTCATCCGCAGGCGGCGGCCGATCTGCCCATGGACTATATTGAACAGCTCGCTAAGCTCTATGCCCACCCCAAAGCGGTAGCGATTGGTGAGATCGGGCTTGACTATCACTACGATGACGCCTGCCCTCGCCCACAGCAACAGGCGGTATATGAAGCACAGGTGGCGCTCGCGTGCGCGTTG
>JAZSHG010000202.1:0-2257 GCA_045533135.1 Acutalibacteraceae bacterium | reverse complement strand
CCGCGCGGTCAGCAGCCTCGGACAAGCGCAGATAGTCCTCCTGCGGAAATTTGGAGTCGATGGGCAACCACACGATACCATCGCCCTCGCGTGCAGGAATTTTAACCGCAAACTCTACCTTTTCGCCGTTATTGCGCGGCGACACGTTGCGGGCATATTGGTCGGTAGTGAGCGTTTGCTCAAGCAGGTTGCCCAGCTGCACCTCCGCCCACGTGCCGCGCGCTTTGGCGTTGGTCAGCACGCGTTGTAGGTCATTGACACCGCTGGCAAGCTGTTGCATCTCACCCAGCGAACGATACACGTTTTGCAGTTGCTCGCCCACCGTTTTGAAGCTGGAATCCAGCCGTTGAGTCAGGGTGGAGGTGAGTTTTTCATCCACCACCTGGCGCATCTGGTCGAGTTTTTCCTCATTGGACTGTTGCAGCTTGCTCACCGACTGGGTGAGCGTCACGTTGAGCTTGTCCATCTGCTGTTCCATCGCACGATACAGGCGCACCTGTTGTTCGCCCGTGCTTTCTGCCAGCGCGGTACGGTTTTTCTCCAGCTCCAATTTCAGTTCGTTTTTCAGCGAATCCACCGTTTTGGCAAGCGCGGCGGTGGCATCGGCAGTAGCGCGGCGGCCACGATCCAGCTCGTCGACCAAACGCCGCTCGGTCTGCTCCAATTCCTGTCGCGTCAATCCATCGGCGTTGTTGCGCGGACGCAACAACAGGATCAGCAACAGAATGGAGTTTGCGCCGAGTATGATCCAAGTGATATATTCCAAAACGCACACTCCTTACAGCAGGTAGGTGGGCAGATCGCTCGCGGTCATCGCCGCGGCGCGGAATTTGCCCTCGCGCACATCGGCAGTAGCGCGGCGCGTGCCTTGCACCTCATCAAACAGGCGCAGGGCGTCATTTTCGCTATCGGCGGCGACCACCACGGCAGGAACCGTATCCAGTCCCAGTGCTTTCGCGGCGTCCAGGCGGCGATAGCCTTCCAGGATATAGAGCGTGCCGTCCGGCACACGCACGAGCAACAGCGGCTCCAATATGCCGCGGCGGCGCACACTGTTGAGCAGTGTCGAAGGCGCTTTATCGGCGGCGGTAGGAGCGGCGGATGCAAACGCGGTCACAGCCGCGGTCGCGACAGAAATATGCTCAGTCGTTACCACCACAGGGGCGGTAACGGCCTGCTTCGGCGCGGTGGTTTTGCTGCCCGCGGCACGGGCAATACTGCTTTTACCGATGGACAAGATGGTCAACCTCCTTTGCCAGTGTGGCATATTCTTTGGCACTGCGTGCGCTGGGTTTATGCGCACCCACAGGCTTGCTGTTATCCTGCGCCCACTCGATGGTGCTGTCGACGCGGATGTAGCTGTCGAACAGGTGTACACCCTCGGTCTCACGCAGGGTTTCTATCGTTTGCTTGAAATAGTTTTTGCGCTCGTCCACCTTGGTGACGGCGATGCCAAGAAGCGACAGGTCGGGCGCGATCTGCCCCACCGTTTCCACAAATTCAAACATATTGGCAAGGCCAAACAGTCCCCACGGGCTGGCCTCCACAGGAATGAGCAGGTAGTCGGATGCGCACAGCAGATTCATCACCCAGCAACCGAGCGTGGGGGGCGCATCCATCAGTATGTAGTCATAAACACCGCTATCTTTGACCGATTGCAGGCATTTACGCAAAATCAGCTCGCGTTGCCACTTGGGGAACAGCTCAAACTCGATGCCGCTCATCAGGGTGGAGGAGGGAATCATATCCAGCCCTTCGTAATCGGTGGCCACGATAAAATCATCAAGCGGTTTTTGCTCGCGCACCGCCGTATAGATATTGCGGCCGCTTTGCGCCATATCCAGCACTGTTTCTTCCGAGAAGAAGCACAGTGACAGGTTCATCTGCATATCGCCGTCGATAAGCAATACCTTTTTGCCCGATTTTGCCAGTTCATAGCCCACATTACAGCAGGTGGTGGATTTGCCGCTGCCGCCCTTGTTATTGGCGAAACACAGCGTGATGGTTTTTTTCATACGCCACACCGTCCTTTACATATACCATATTACCGATTTTTGCGCCAAAAGTCAATCGTTTTCCCCTGCACAAGCAAAAAATGCTTGCACCTTTTCCTGCTTAGTGGTATGATTACAAGGTACAGTTATGATTGACTTTATCCGTAAGCCGTTTTTGGCGGCTTTGGTTGATTATCCGTTCGACAGGAGGCTTTTTTATGGCGTTGCGCGACCTGATTATTCCGCAAAACTATCAGCCGCGT
>JAZSHG010000022.1:0-3357 GCA_045533135.1 Acutalibacteraceae bacterium | reverse complement strand
GAGAAAACGGCGGCTTTTGTGGATATGCTGTCGGAGATCGGCCACGAAAGTCCGATCGAGCATGCCTCTTTCACCTTCGGCATTGAGGGCGTTTCGCGCGCACTGCTGGCACAGATTACGCGCCACCGTATGGCGTCTTTTAGTGTGCAAAGCCAGCGTTATGTGGCGGAAAATCAGTTTGAATATGTGTTGCCGCCTGAGATTGCGGCAGTTCCCGAAGCGTACGATATTTTTGTGCAGGCGATGGAGGATGACCAGAAGCGGTACGATCAGCTGACCGATATTCTCAAGGCTAAGCACAAAACGGCGATGCTGGCAGAAGGTATGGATGAAAAAGCCGCTGACCGTGCCGCCGAAAAGAAGGCGATCGAGGACGCGCGTTTTGTGTTGCCCAACGCCTGCACTACCAAGATGATCATGACTATGAATGCCCGTAGCCTGCACAATTTCTTCCGACACCGCTGCTGTAATCGCGCACAGTGGGAGATCCGTGAGCTGGCGGAGGCGATGCTGCGCCTGTGCCTGGGTGTGGCGCCGCATCTGTTCAAAAATGCGGGCCCGAGCTGTATGACAGGCGGTTGCCCCGAGGGTAAGATGACCTGCGGCAAAGCGGCGCAAATGCGCGCGCATTATCGCGCGTTGCGCACGGAGGAATGATATGGGTCGCTTGATCGTGATTGACGGTTTGGATGGCAGTGGTAAAAGCACCCAGCTTGCTCGTTTGCATGCCCATTTAGATGCCGCTGATATTGCCTATACCCCTATCAGTTTCCCCGACTATGACCAGCCTTCTTCGGCGCTGGTCAAGCTCTATCTGTCGGGTGCCTTCGGCGAGAGTGCGGATGCGGTCAATGCCTATGCCGCCTCCTCTTTCTATGCCGTGGATCGCTATGCCAGCTTTAAGCAGTTCTGGCAAGCGGATTATGAGAGCGACCGCCTTATTGTGGCGGCTCGCTACACCACCTCGAATGCCATTCATCAAATGTCCAAACTGCCGCAAGAGAAGTGGGATATGTTTTTGGAATGGCTGTTTACCTATGAGTATGAGCAGTTGGGACTTCCCAAGCCCGACAGTGTGATTTTCCTTGATATGCCCCTGGATATTGCGCAACAGCTGTTGGCGGCGCGCTATGAGGGGGACGAGAGTAAAAAGGACATTCACGAGCGAGATAAGCAGTATTTGCAGACCTGCCGTAAAGCCGCGCTGTATGCGGCGGAAAAGTGCGGTTGGCAAGTGATTACCTGTGGGCGTGACGGCAAACCCGATGCGCCCGAAGAGATCACGGTGCGTCTGCTCGATAGCATCAAAGGAGTTTTGTAAGTGGCGCTTTCCACTTTGGTTCAGTTTAAACCCGTCACCATCGATGACGCCGCCTGGGCGGCACCTGCGCTTGCGCAATCGGCGCTTGCCCAATGTGAGCACAGCTTTGTGACGGTGTATATGTGGCGTCATCGCTACGGACACCAAATTGCGCGTGTCGAAGACCGCGCACTGGTGATGGCGGATTATGACAACACACTTTCGTTTTTGTTCCCCATGAGTGCGCACTGGCGCGAAGATGTGGAGCGCTTGCGCGCGGTGGCCCACGACCGTGGCAAACCGCTATGCCTTTACGGTATTCCTACCGCAATGCAGTCGCAAGTGGCGGCGGCCTTTCCCGAGCTGTTTGCCTTCTCGGTTGACGATGCCGATTCGGACTACATCTATCGGCAGACGGATTTGGCGCAGCTGGCAGGAAAGACCTATCAGAAAAAGCGTAACCACGTTTCCGCTTTTTCGCGCAAGTACACATGGCGATACGAGACACTTACCGACCGCAACGCCGCCGCGGCGTTGGTGCTGGCGGAAGAGTGGTATGCGGCGCAAACCGCGCTGTCACGCGGTTTGCAAGCGGAAAAAGAGGCTATCCCTGAGCTGTTGCAATATCGCGAGCGATTGGGACTGCGCGGCGGACTTTTGTTTGCAGACGACAAGCCTGTGGGGTTTTCACTGGCGTCGCTTTTGCGTGCAGACACGGCCAACGTGCATATCGAAAAAGCACTGGCCGATTATGACGGCGCCTATGCCGCTATCAATCAGCAATTCGTACAGCACGAGCTTGGTGACGTGCTGTTTATCAACCGTGAAAATGACATGGGGCTGGAAGGCTTGCGAAAAGCCAAGCAGTCTTATGCCCCTTGTCGGTTGGAAGAAAAAATCAATGCGGAGGAGCTCCGCGGATAGGAGAAGCCTATGCCCGTACAGGGATTTGCCAGACCGGATCAGATACCCGATATCCGCCGTGTGTGGCTCAAAAGCTTTCCCGAGGACACCGAAGAGGTGGTCGATACCTTTCTCAAGCGTGTCGACATCACCGAGGAGTGTCTGATATATATCGAAGATGACCACCCGGTCTCCATTGTGTTTTTGTTGCCCTTAGCCTTGCAGTTGGGGGGCGATGTGGTGCCTGTGCAGTATATCTATGCCGCCGGCACAGATCCTGCTTACCGTCGGCGCGGCATCTTTGGTGAATTGCTCAAAGCCGCCATGGAGGTGGCACGTGAACGGGGGCAGATTGCCTCTTGCTTACAGCCTGCCTCGGAGCGACTGGAGCAATACTATGCCAATTTCGGCTACCACACCTTCTTTAAGGTGTACCGCGCGCAGTGGACGCGGGCAGAGCTGGAGGCGCACTGCGCCACTAAACCGGCCGCAATAGCCGAGCAGGAGATATCCTCGTGCTATGCAAAGCTACGCAACCGCCGCCTGGAAACACAAGCGGCCTTTGTGCGTTGGGAGCCGCGTTTTACCGACTATACTGTCGAGTGGGCGCAAAGAAGCGGCGGCGGTGTGCTGGTGCGCGAGGGCGTCAGTGCGCTGTTGGAGCCGGTGGGGGATACGTTGTTGGTGCGTGAGCTTTTGTGCGAGGACAAGGACTTGCCTGCCATCTACCGCACGCTCTACACCCAGTTTCCCTACCCCTACTATGATATCATCCACCCTGCACGGTCGAACAAGCCGTTCACCGCTACAGGTATGTGGTGTCCCTTATCCCCACGTGGGGAAGAATTGCTCGCGCAAGCACCGACCCTTCTCCCGTATATGGGGTTAACGCTTGCGTGATCAAAAACGGAGGAAAAACCTATGATCTATGTGATGCTGGCAAACGGATTTGAAGAGATCGAAGCGCTGGCGGTGGTGGATATTCTGCGCCGTGCAGAATTGGACGTGTTGACCGTTGGTATTGGTGGCAAGACCATTCGTGGCGCCCACGGTATTGTGGTGGCGGCAGATATCGGTGAGGACGAGGTGCGTGACAAATATCTCAAAGCGCTCATTCTCCCCGGCGGTATGCCCGGCACGTTGCGTTTGGAGCG
>JAZSHG010000145.1:0-3274 GCA_045533135.1 Acutalibacteraceae bacterium | reverse complement strand
CGTGCCGTTTTCTTGCAAATATAGCTCCAGCGTGATGACTGTTACGGCGGTTTCGCCGTGTGCCATCAGCGCAGCGTGCGGTTGGCCGCCGCTGCCGGTCGGCAACACGCCCAAAAGGGCGTTCGCACGCAAAATGGCGTTTTCTCCTGTTAACACGATATGTCTCCTCCTTTTTTGGTTTGCTGTGTATGGATACGGCGGTGTCCCTGTTGCTCCATGCGCCCTATCTGCCCCACGCACTTTGCGGCTTCGATTTCTTGCCCCCCTTGCCTAAAGGGGGCTGTCAGCCGCAAGGCTGACTGGGGGATTGTTTATTGGTATGCACTGACAATCCCTCCGTCACGCTTCGCGCGCCACCTCCCTTTACACAAGGGAGGCATAAAATCGCCTTGCGCACGCCGCATAGGGTCTCCCTTTGCGAGAGCTGGCGGCGAAGCCGACTGAGAGGGCGATGTCCCACACACGTGCGCCCCAACTATCATTCCATTACACATAGGGGGCGTGGGTGTCCCCACGCCCCCTCATCTTTACTTAATAGGTGTAGGCAACCACGCCTTCCTGCATGCTCTTTTTGAGCAGCAGATCATAATACACGCGGTAGTCGATCTTCCACGCGTCGGCGTTGGGGTTTTTGGAGGGCTCGAAGATACGCACGGTATCGGTCTTGCGCACCAAAGAAGCGCCGCGTTTGGGGCAGACGAGCATGCCGATGCTCTTGGCCGCACCGGTGGGGGCAAAACCGCCATCGGTCTGACCGGAAGTGGTGCCATCGAGGAAATCATAAGCGGTCTTCATGCGAGAATCCGGCACAGGCAGAATTGCCACGCCGTTGATGGAACGCACAGTCAAGTTGAGATCGCCTTTCTTAAACTCGTTGATGGCGATGTGGCGCTCAAAAGCAGGGGAAGCCTGCAACGCGTCATAGACGGTAGCATCCACAAAGCACACCAGCTCCTCGTCATAGCCGACAGCCGCCTGTGCCTTGGAAACGGCACGCAGGAACATATTGTAGACGTCCTCGGTCAGCTCACCATCGGCGGTCACGGTCTGGTTCTGACCCGCGGCATAGCCTGCCAGCTTGGAAAGGCAGTAAGCATCGATCTCGGGGCAGACCTTGGTGCGGACAAATTCGCCCGACACCTCACCGGCGAGAGAGGGAATACCGCTCTCGTCCTCGTCCTGCGCGTCGATCTGGAAGGTGCGGCCACGATCCATCGTCAGGGTGTAGGGGGTGCGGCCAATGGTCACAGAGCCCTGCACAAAACCGGTATCGCGGTCATAGTCACCAAGGCCCGACATATCCATATCGGGGATGAGCACCGTGTTGGCGCCCACAAACTTCGCCTGCAAGGCGTTATCCGCAAAAAAGCCGGTGACAGGCTTTTGCACGATCACTTTTTCCAGCGCATCGGTCATATTCTGCGCCAGCGTCAAGGTATTGATAGCCATAATAAAAACTCCTCCTCAAAATATCACTTACAAATGTTGCATCAGCGCACGCCTAAAGGCTTCGCCTGCGGTATCGGGCGAAAGGGGGGCTGATTTTTGCGAGCCTGTTGCCGCCTCGGCAGCGCGTGCGGCATCTGCCGCCGCCTGCGCACAGCGGCGCTCCTCGCGAAAACGGTGACGCAAAAAGGCGTCGAGCAGCCCGATTTGTTCCTTTTCGGCAATCGCCATCACAGAGGGCGGCAGATCCGAAAACGCCGGCGCATCGGGGATCTCCCTGAGTAGCGCCGCATATTCACCTGCCAGCCGTTCTTCTTCGCTGGGCGCTTTGGGATTTTCGCCCCAAAGCGCCTCGCGTTCCTGCTTGGCGGCGGCAAACAGGCGCGCCGCTTCGGCAGAGTTGTCAGGATTTTCCGCCAATAGCTTTTCCCACTCCCCTTGTTCCCAAGCGGCGAGCAAGCTGTCGACCATATCGGTCACGTTACCGCCCAAAGCTTCGCCCAAAAAGCGCAGTTTGCGATATTGCGGTGCAAACTGCTCCCATTTGAGCCCTTGTTGGGCATAACTGACCGCCTCCTGCGAGGACAGGTGGCGCGGTTGGCGGTTAAACACCACCGTCAGTCCCTCGTGGCCCGTCGATCCCTCCGGCGACGGGGACACGGCGGCGTTTTCCGACAGGGTTTGGGGTTCGTCCGCAATAGGGGACACACCTTGCATCTCGTCAAGCATCAACCGCCGCCACCTCCTCTGTATAGCCGTCGATCAGCTCGGCGGCAGGGTTATCGGCGGCATCGCGCCGCAATCCCTCTAAATCCGGCACCAGCCCTTTGGGCAGGCGCTTTAAGTATTGCTCCACCGTCAACACGCCGCGTTCAAGCAGGCTGTCGAGCGTTTGCACGCACTGGCTTTCGCTCCAAACGGTGGCCGCGCCCACATCCACGCGTGCGGTGATGATCAGGTCACGGTAGTGCGCGCCGTCAAAGGGGAAATACCACGTGCCGCTTTCGTCACGCATCTTGAGCGCGCGTGCGCCGTATTGCGTCACCCAAAACTCCGCCCAGATGCGCGCGACCTCCTCGTAAAAGGCGTAGTAGCGCGCCTTGACCAACTGCATCGGCAAAGAAGCCGCCTCGCGCACCGCCAAAATGGCAGAGGTGTTGTTGGGCGCGACGTCACCGAGAGCGGCATCGTTGGCGCCCGATTGGGTGAGGGTGTTGTCGATGAGTGACCAGATCATACGGTCTGCCTCGCTCGAAAAGGCGGGCGGATTGACATAGCGCACCGCCGCAGACACATCCTCGGCACCGCCGTAGACTTTGAGCACCTGACCGGGGTCGTTGCTCACGTCCCCTGTCACCACATCACCGTTGACCACCATAATGGGCATACCCATATTCATCACCGCCCACACACCGGCGGTGAGCATACGGTTGATGGCGATTTGGTTGGGGATGAGGAAGGTCACCTCACTGTCGCCATAAGCGCAGTTGGCGCGGCTTTCCCAGCGGAACACCGCCAAGGGATACAGGCGCACGCCCAGCTCCCATGCAGGGCGCACCACCGCGCCCTTGCAGACGGTGACCGCCTTGACCACAAAGCTGGTGCCCTCATCGTTCCACTCTTTCCACAGCTTGGTGATGACGGTGGCCTTATCCGCATCGCGCGGTTCATCGGCGGCGCGGTCACCTGCCATAAAGCCGGTATCCTTATCCGCTTTGATGGCGTCGATCTCCGCCTGCGGACGGCGAAAACGGCGCGCCTGTCTTTTGAGCGCCTCAACACTTTCGCGGCGCACCAGCAAAATATAGGGCTGTGCCTGTACGTCCGC
>JAZSHG010000023.1:0-3815 GCA_045533135.1 Acutalibacteraceae bacterium | reverse complement strand
TCACCATCACCACCATCACGATGATGATTGTGACTGCGGTTGCCACGACCACGAGCATCACCATCACCATCACGATGACGATTGTGACTGCGGTTGCCATGACCACGAGCACCATCATCACCATCACGATGACGATTGTGACTGCGGTTGCCATGATCATGAGCATCACCATCACCACCATCACGATGATGATTGTGACTGCGGTTGCCACGACCACGAGCATCATCACCACCATCACGCCGACGAGGTGTTTGGCTCCTTTGGCCGCGAAACCGCGCGCCGCTACACCGCCGACGAGATAGAGCATATTTTGACCGCACTGGATAGCGGCAACTATGGCCAGGTGTTGCGCGCCAAGGGCATTTTGCCTGCGGCAGACGGTAGCTGGATCCATTTTGACTATGTACCCGACGAGCACAACGTGCGCGCAGGTGGCGCCGACTATACCGGACGCCTGTGCGTGATTGGTGCGCATCTTGACGAAGCGGCACTCGACCGCCTGTTTGGTCTGTAAGGAGTGACAAAAAATGCCCGTTCCTGTATATCTGTTTACAGGCTTCCTGGATAGCGGCAAAACCACCTTCCTGCAAAGTGCGTTGGAGGATGACCGCTTCCAAAACAAACAAGACCGCACATTGTTGCTGTTGGCCGAGGAGGGCGAGTGCGAGCTCGACCTGTCGCGCGTGCAGGGACAGGTGAAGATAGTTTCGCTCACCGAAAAGGAGCAGTGGGACTACCGCACCCTCGAGGACCTCTACAAACGCAGTCGCGCCCAGCGCGTCATCATCGAATACAACGGTATGTGGTTGCTCTCCGACCTGCAACAGGCGATGCCCAAATCGTGGCAGCTGTATCAGGTGATGATGATGGCCGATGCCACCACCATGGATCTGTACGACAGCAATATGCGCCAACTGGTGGCGGACAAGATCGCCGCCAGTGAAATGGTGGCGTTCAACCGCGTCACCGCCGCGACGGATAAGATGAAGTTGCACCAACTGGTGCGCGGTGTCAACCGTCGGGCGCAGATCCTCTATGAATATGCCGGCGGCCAAACCGAGATCGACGACATCGAAGACCCCCTGCCCTTTGATATGGACGCCGAGGTCATCGAGGTGGAAGACGAGGATTTTGGTCTGCTCTATATGGACTGTATGGACAACCCCGAAAAATATCACGGCAAGCAGATCTCTCTGCGCTTGTTGTCCATGCGCTCCCCCAAGCTGGCAAACGATCAGTTTGTGGCAGGCCGCATCGCCGTCACTTGCTGTGCGGATGACGCCAGCCTTATCGGGTTTCCTGCCTTTGCGCCTGCAACGGTCACCCCCCAAAACCGCACCTACTATCGCGCGGTTGGCACACTGATAGCAGAACACCACGCCGTGTATGGCGAGGTGGGGCCTGTTTTGTATGTGAGCGAGATGCAAGAGACGGATAAGCCTGCTGACGAATGGGTCTATTTCCGCTAAAGTTACCGTTAACCGCGTTGCCTTTGACCTATACTATTGATATACTATAGAAAACACACAGGAGGGCGCAAGCCATGGATATTTTTGTGGAGCAGATCGTAAGCAAAAAGAAAGAGGGCAAGGATATCGCCATCATCACGTTGGTGTGGCTGGCTGTGCTGATTGCCGGCTCGGCGCTGGTGTTTTTTATGTTTGCCTACGGATTTCTCGCCAACCTGCCGGTGATACCGCTGGCGGTTCTCGGCGGCGGTGGCTACGGCGCCTGGTGGGTGAGCACCAACCGCAACCGCGAATATGAATATTGCATCACCAACGGTAGCATCGACGTTGACGAGATCATCGCCCAGCGCAAGCGCACGCGTTTGGTATCTGTCAATGGCGAAAAGATCGAAGCGGCAGGCAAATTTGATGAGCAAATTGCCGCCAAAACCTTTGACCGCATAGTTGTTGCCGCCCCCTCTCTCCAAGAGGAGGAGCTGTGGTATTTTTCCTACCGCAGTAAGAAAAACGGCCATACGCTGGTCGTGTTCACCCCCAACGAGCGCGTGCTGACCGCTTTCAAAGCGGCACTGCCTCGCCTGTTGCAGCTGGAATTCGGCCGCAAATACGATATGTAACCGCTTCGGCCGCCCAACAGCCTTGTTTGGGCGGCTGTTTTGCTCACCTAAGGAGGCTTTGCTATGCAACCCATCATCATCACCGCCGAACAGGTCAAAAGCGCGTTGCCCTTGCGCGCACAGGACAGCCATAAAGGCACCTTTGGCCGCTTGCTTGTTGTGGGCGGCAGTTACGGAATGGCCGGCGCGCCGTTGCTCGCGGCCAAAGCCGCTCTGCGCTGTGGCGTAGGGCTGGCCGAGCTGGCCGTCCCCGACAGCATCTATCCCATCCTGGCAACCGCCCTGCCCGAAGCGGTGTATACGCCGCTTTTGGGGGACTACCCGTGGAAAACGCTCTGTGCGCGCTTGCCGCTTGCCGATGCGCTGACCGTCGGTTGCGGTATGGGGCACACCACCGCCACGCGTGATACCGACACCGCCATCTTGCGCGAAACGGCGCGCCCTGTGGTGCTGGATGCCGATGGCATAAACGCCATATCGTTGCATATACTATCCACAGAGAGGACAGCACCCGTGGTCATCACCCCCCATCCTGCGGAAATGGCGCGGCTTTGGGGCGTCACGGCAGGGGATGTGCAAGCAAACCGCGTGGAATATGCCACCAAAACCGCCCTTAAAACGGGTGCTGTGACGGTGCTCAAAGGGCATCGCACACTGGTGGCCGCCCCCACAGGCGCGCTGTGGGAAAACCCCACAGGCAACGACGGCTTGGCAACAGGCGGCAGTGGTGATGTGCTGGCAGGTGTCATCGGCAGTCTGCTTGCACAAGGCTTATCTCCGACCGATGCGGCTGTTTGCGGCGTGTATATCCACGGCGCGGCGGCAGATATGGCCGCCGCCACCCATTCGCGTACCGCGTTGCTGCCCTCCGATGTCATCGACACCCTGTGTGCCTTGTTTTTGGCGTGGGGGAGATAAATAGGGAGGCAATGCAATGAAACGGTGGTTGGCTTTGATAGGTTTGACAGTGTTGGTGTTTGTCGGTGGATGTGCCACCGAAGCGGACGCACCGCAACCACCCACCACCGATGGCTTTTCCTGCTCGGTGACCGCCGACTATGATGGGCTCAAAATTATAGGCGACCTGCGGCGCGAAACAGGCAAAAGCCTTACCCTCACCCTCAAAGAGCCGGCTACCCTGTCGGGTGCGGTACTGTCCTGGGACGGCAAGGCGCTTACCGCCACCATCCACGGCCTTTCCGCCACGGTGGATGCCAATGACGTCCCCCAAGCCGCTGTGATGCCGCTTTTGCTCAACGCCCTGGACGATGCCGCCCAAGTTACCGACGGCGGCGAAAGGACGGCAGAAGGCTGGCAATTTTCCGGCGAATGGGAAGGTCACACATACACGCTGGTGTCCGATCCCATCACAGGCCACCTTCTCGCTCTGCGCGTGCCGTCTGTGCCGCTGAGCGTTAGCTTTTCGGATTTTCGCGCCCTTTCACCGTCATAAATAGAAACAATAACACAAGATCCCACCCACTTTTTTCGTGCGGTGGGATTTTTTAATATTTCGCAAACAGTACATAGACAATGCAAACAAAAAGAACTCCCGATACGTCAGTATCGGGAGTTCTTTTGTGTAATGTTATCAGCCGACGATCAGCGATTCGCCGTCCATCTGGTCGGGTTTATCCTTACCGAGGATGGTCAGCATCGTGGGCGCAATATCCGCCAGGCGACCGCCGCTTTCCTTCAGCGTGCAGGGATAACCCACCACGCAGAAAGG
>JAZSHG010000061.1:0-11843 GCA_045533135.1 Acutalibacteraceae bacterium | reverse complement strand
ATTGCCAAAAGACCTTGCTTTTTCGCGATTTTCGTGTATAATAAGAAAAGGTTACAACGATGTAACTTTTTCTGCTGACATATTCTATCTATACGATATACCCACCCTCGACGGCATTGGTCCGTCGCAGTGTCTGCTGTTTTGCAGACGAGGAAGGAAGTGAGTACTTGAAAAAAACAGATATTCGCACATATTCACAAGAATGGCAGGAGCGCCTTTATGAGTGGGCGTACCTGGTAGGCGTACGCGTACATCGCGATGGTCGCTGGCTGTCAAAACGCGTTCGGCTTTTGGCCGCTAAGCTGTGGGCGGTGCTTTCTCGTGCGCTGATGTGGCTGTTTAAGCGGACTTTGCTGCCGATATGGAAGGAAGGCCGCCGTATTGTAGACGGTTTTTGCAAGGTGCCTGCACGGGTGCGCGCCGGATTTGAGAAAAATGCGTTCTACGGTGTGGGACTGATTTTGGCACTACCGTTTATCGCAGTGCGTCGTCACAGGCGTGCCCTTGCGACCATATGCAACATGGCGTTGCCGATTGCGGCGTTTGCTTTTTTGACGGTTACTATACGCTATTGGACAGGATGTAACTACGTTATTGCTGTGGAGTACGAAAACCGCAATATCGGCTATGTTGACCGCGCAGATGTGATCCACGAAGGTATTCAGCTGGCGGCTGACCGTATGGATGTCGTGGCAGAAAACGTGCAGGGCGATGCCGAAGAGGACAGTGAAGTGATGTCCTGGGCAAGTTCTGTTCCGCGTATGGAGTTGGTTGCTCAAAGTGAGATCGTGCTGATGAATGCCAACACCATCTGTGACCGCATTTTGGAGCATTCGGGTAGCGAGATCGCTGAGCTGTCCGGTCTTTACGTCAATGGCAAATTTGAGGGCACACTCGCATCTCGTGAGCAGATGGATGCACTGCTTGAGACGCTCAAAGAGGGATATACCGACGGTAGCGTGGATGAGCGTGCCGAGTTTGTACAGAACGTCGAGGTGATGGACGGTCTGTTCCCTGCTGAAACGGTCATCAGCCCTGTGGAACTCAAAAAGCGGCTGACCGCCAAATCGATGGTGGATAAATATTACGTGGTGCAGCCTGGCGATACATTGAGCGGTATCGCGCGCCGTCACGATATGACGCTTTCTGAGTTGCGCGCGCTCAACCCCGGGTTTGAAGAGGCCATCTACGTTGGAGACAAGTTACTCGTTAACCGCGCCCAGCCATATCTGCAAGTACAGGTGGTGCGTACCGAGATCTATGAGGAATCGATTCCTTATGCAACCAAAAAGGTCAAGGATCCCACGAAGTATTCCTACTATGAGAGTGTGAGGACATCGGGCAAAAACGGTGTGCGAAAGGTCACCGCCGAGGTGGTTTATATCGACGGCGTGGAGCAATCTCGCAAGGTTATTGGCACCACCGTCGTCAAAGCGCCTACCGATCGTGTGATCGTGGTCGGCTCGAAAGAGATCAACCCCAACGCCACCAAGGGCGAGGCGACCGGTGAATTTATTTGGCCGTTGCCAGGCTTTAAGACCATTACCTCTTATGCCAACGAGGTGGACGAAGACTTGCGCGGTCACAAAAATCCCCACCGCGCAATCGATATCGCCGGCAGCGGCGTCTATGGCGCGACCATCGTTGCTTCCGACGGCGGTCGTGTGGTCGAGGCGGGTAGACATTGGAGCTACGGCTACTACGTGCTGATCGACCACGGCGGCGGCATGCGTACGCGCTATGCCCACTGCAGCAAACTGCTGGTGAGCCGCGGCGACAAGGTCAAACAGGGGCAAGCGATCGCCAAGGTGGGCAACACCGGCCAATCCTATGGTGCACACCTGCACTTTGAGGTGATCGTCAACGGTACCCGCAAAGATCCGCTCAACTACGTCAGCCGATAATTGGCATATTCCCTTTGCCGAAACCGACCGCAAGGTTGGTTTCGGCAAATTTTATTGTCGGTGGATTGACAGAAGCACAAGAAAAGGGTATAATATTCGGTAAGCCGTCTTGCGGGAGGTTTTGCGTGTGTCTTGGTTGGATCTGCTGCTCTTGTCGGTCGCACTGGCGACGGATGCCTTTGCGGTATCGGTAAGCAGTGGCATGCTGATGACAAAAAATCCTGTGCGTCAGAGTTTGTTGATGTCGGGCAGCTTCGGCCTGTTTCAAGGCCTTATGCCGCTCTTGGGATATAGCGTGGCACTCACCTTTGCAGACAAGGTGCAGGCGGTGGATCATTGGATCGCGTTTGGACTATTGTTGTTTGTGGGCGTCAAGGCACTGTGGGGCGCTTTTCACGAAGAGGATGAGCCTGCCGACCCCACCTGTTGCCGCAATCTGCTGTTGATGGCGGTGGCTACCAGCATTGACGCGTTGGCGATTGGCGCGACCTTCCCGATGATGAAAAGCACGGGCGTGTTGGCGATACCACTCGGCAGTGTGCTTGCCTGCGGCGTGATTGCTGTGATCACCTTTGTCTTGTGCTTGGGTGGCGTGTGGTTGGGCCGCCGTGTGGGCGATCTGCTCGGCAAATGGGCAACCGTTGCAGGCGGTGTGGTACTGATCCTCATCGGCGTCAAAATGTTGCTTTCTGACCTGTTAGCTTGACAGTATGCGGTGTTAAAAATACCGATGCTATATATGTGGTGGCAAAAGCCGCCAAAACGGAGGGAACTCTTATGAAAAGAACCGAGATCGCCGCGCTGTTTGCGGATGCGCAACTGCTGGGCGGCAAAGAGGTGTATGTTTGCGGCTGGGTGCGTACCCTGCGCAAATCCAAAGCGTTGAGCTTCATTGAACTCAATGACGGTAGCTGTCTGTCCAATGTGCAGGTTGTTGCCGAGGGAAATAATCTGTCCAATTTCGACGAGCTGTGCCGCCAGAACGTTGGTGCGGCGTTGCGCGTGACGGGTACTCTGTTGCTCACCCCCGAAGCAAAACAGCCGTTTGAGATCCACGCGACGGCGGTGGAGGTGGAGGGTGCTTCCACCCCCGACTATCCGTTGCAGAAAAAGCGCCATTCAATGGAATATCTGCGCACCATTGCGCACCTGCGTCCCCGTGCTAACACGTTTAGCGCGGTGTTCCGTGTGCGCTCGGCTTGTGCCTTTGCCATTCACGAGTTTTTCAACCAGCGCGGCTTTGTCTATGCCCACACACCGCTGATCACCAGCAGTGACTGCGAGGGTGCCGGTGAGATGTTCCACGTCACCTCTTTGGATATGGACAACATCCCCAAAACCGAAAACGGTGAGGTGGATTACAGCCAGGACTTTTTCGGCAAGCACACCTCGCTGACCGTTTCGGGTCAGCTGTCGGGTGAGTGCATGGCGATGGCGTTTGGCAAGATCTATACCTTCGGCCCCACCTTCCGCGCCGAGCGTTCCTTCACGGCACGCCACGCGGCAGAGTTTTGGATGATCGAGCCGGAGATCGCTTTTGCCGACCTGGAAGATGATATGGAGCTGGCACGCGATATGCTGCAGCACGTTATCCGTTATCTGCTGAAAAACTGCGCGAGCGAGCTGGAGTTTTTCAACAAATTCTTTGATAACACCCTGCTTGAGCGTCTCAACACCTTGGCGGTGACCGATTTCGCCCGTGTGACCTATACCGAGGCTGTGGAGCTGCTCGCGCCCCACAATGATGAGTTTGACTACCCCGTGTCCTGGGGCTGTGACCTGCAGACCGAGCACGAGCGCTATCTCACCGAGCAGATCTACAAAATGCCCGTGTTTGTCACCGACTATCCGAAGGAGATCAAGGCGTTCTATATGCGTCAAAACGATGACGGCAAAACGGTGGCGGCGGTCGACCTGCTTGTCCCCGGCGTTGGTGAGATCATCGGCGGTAGCCAGCGTGAGGAGCGCCTGGATGTGCTGGAAGCGCGTATGGATGAGCTGGGACTCAAAAAAGAGGACTATTGGTGGTATCTTGACCTGCGCCGCTATGGCGGTACCAAGCACGCCGGTTTCGGCTTGGGCTTTGAGCGTTTGGTGATGTACGTGACGGGTATGTCCAACATCCGCGACGTATTGCCCTTCCCGCGCACCACGGGTTCTGCAGATTTCTAATGCGGTCTTTTTGGCCCCGCCCTTCGGGGCGGGGCTTTTTGTATGAAAGGAGTGACGGCTTTGAACGAGTGGCTCATACGCCGTTTTGTAAAAGATCCCGATAATGTCACCGACAGCGGTGTGCGATACACCTACGGAAAGCTGGCAGGTGTGGCAGGCATCGCCGCCAACGGTGTGCTGTTTTTTCTCAAGCTGATATTGGGCATCCTGTCCGGCAGTCTGGCGATTGTGGCGGATGCCTTCAACAACCTGTCCGATGCCGGCTCATCGGTCGTGACCTTGGTGGGCTTCAAGCTTTCCTCGTCGCCGCCCGATGCACGCCATCCGTTTGGCCATGGGCGTATGGAATATCTATCCGCGCTGGGCGTGGCGGCACTGATTATGGTCGCTGGCTTTGAGTTGGCGAAGGCATCCATAGAGAAGATACAGGAGCCAACCCCTGCCGATATCAGCCCGCTGATGCTGGTACTGCTGATTGCCGCGATCGGTGTCAAGCTGTGGATGATGGTGTTTTATAAGCGCATCGCCAAGCGTATCGATTCCGAAAGCTTGCACGCATCGGCGGCCGACAGCCGTAACGATGTCATCTGCACAAGCGTGGTGTTGCTCACCGCTGTGGTGTCACCGCTGTTGCCCTTTGCCATTGATGGCTATATCAGTGCCGCGGTAGCGCTGTTCGTTATGTGGTCGGGTTTTTCAGTGATGCGCGACACCGTGTCACCGTTGTTGGGGCAAGCGCCCGACGCCGTCTTGGTGGACAACATTAAAAAGACGGTGATGAGCCACGAGGGTATCGTGGGTGTTCACGATCTGATGGTGCATAACTACGGCCCCGGTCGGCTGGTGCTGTCTTTGCACGCCGAAGTGCCGTGCGATGCCGATTTGATGAGTAGCCACGATCAGATCGACCGCATTGAGCGAGAGTTGCAGGAAAAATACCATGCACTGACCTGTATCCATATGGATCCGGTTGACTTTGACAACCCGGAAGTGGTAAAACTGCGCGAGATGACCGCGCTGTTGGTGGCGGAAATGGACGAGGGGATGACCATTCATGATTTCCGTGCGGTGTTCGGCCCGAGCCATACCAATCTGATTTTTGACTTGGTCGTGCCGTTTTCCTACAAGGAAGTGGACAGCATCGCCGAAAAAGTACAACAGCGCATACATGCGCAGGATGAACGGCTTTTTGCCGTAATTACGGTGGAACACACCTATATTTGAGGAGCTTCTATGGGAGGATATATCATCTATAACGGATTTTGGAATCCAAAACAACCACCCGAGCCTGTCCGCGCGTTGGAATCGGCCGGCCGCAAGGTGGGGTTGCCGCTGTTGCCGCTTCCCAACACCATGTTGGTTGCCGATATGGCACAGGATGTGCAGGTGGCCGGGTTTTCTGCGGCAGATTTTGTGCTGTTTTGGGATAAAGACGTGCGCTTGGCAAAAGCGATGGAGCGGTGCGGCGCACGGGTGTATAATCCTGCGGAGGGTGTGCGCCTGTGTGATGATAAAGCCGCCACCCACTTGGCATTGACGGGCCATCGCATCCCCATGCCACGCACGCTGGTCGCGCCGATGACCTATTTGCAGATGGAACTGGCGGAAAGCCGCTGGTTTTTACGCCGCGCGGTGGATATTCTCGGTTTCCCGATGGTGGTCAAAGAGTGCTATGGCTCGTTGGGCGGACAGGTGTATTTGGCAAAAGATCTGCCCGCACTGGAAGAGCTGGTGGCCCATATGGGGCCGCGCCCCTTTATCCTGCAAGAGTTTATCGAGCCTGCAGGACGCGATGTGCGTCTGTATGTGGTTGGCGACAAGGTGGTTGCCGCCATGCAACGCCGCTCGGACAGCGATTTTCGCGCCAATGTGGCGCTGGGTGGCGAGGCAGTACCGTATACACCTACCGATGAGGAAATATGGATGGCACTGCGCAGTTGTCAGCTTTTGGAGCTGGATTTTGGCGGCGTTGACCTACTTCACGATAAAAACGGCGCGCCGCTTTTGTGCGAGGTTAACTCCAATGCTCACATGGCAGGCATTTCTGCCTGCACGGGCGTAGATGTGGCGCTGTGTATTATGCAATATGTGCGTGAGCAGGAGCAAAAACGAAAAAAGAAATAAATTTTAAAAACAGTGCAATAAAACATCTTTTTCGCGCGTTATAAGTATGAAAGGAGAAGCCGTATGATTTACTTGACGTCAGTAAATGCAAAACATACCGACGAGCAAGATGCGTTATTAGAGCAGCATTTAGCGGATATCGCCCAAGGCGATAAGCAAGCGCTGGCACAGCTCTATGAGGCGACGCGGTCGGCAGTGTTCGGCTTTGCACTTTCGATATTAAAAAATCCGCACAGCGCGGAAGATGTTTTGCAGGATTGCTTTGTGCGTATCTTTCGATCGGCGGCATCCTACCGACCGGAGGGAAAACCGATGGCGTGGATATTGACCATCACCCGTAATCTCTGCCTGCAAGTTTTGCGTAAAGACGGTGCAACGACCGATCTGCCGCAGGAGGAGTGGGAGGCGTTTTTAGGAACGAGTGACGGCGTATCTGTAGAGGAACGCGTGCTGTTGGAATCGTGCCTTAAGCTGTTATCGGCAGAGGAACGTCAGGTGCTGATGTTGCACGCCGTCGCAGGATACAAGCACCGCGAGATCGCGCGGCAGTTGGATATGCCGCTGGCTACTGTTTTATCAAAATATCACCGTGCTGTCAAAAAACTGAAAACACACATGGGAAAGGAGTCTGGCAAATGAAAAAGCGTGAACTGGAAAAGACTTTGCGCGCCGCTGTCACGCGAGTAACGCCTGACAAGTTGGACGATATCCTTTCTGCGTGTGACCGACAGGAAGGAACGGTGATATCCATGACGAACAAAAAGAAAAGAACCTCTCTTGTGACCCGTATAGTGGGCATTGCCGCCGCTTTGGTATTGCTGGTGGCAGGTGGCGGCTTGGGCCTGCATCTGTATCAGACACAGGCGGTAGTATCCACCGTTATGCTGGATGTTAATCCGAGCTTGGAGCTGCAAGTGAATCATAAAGATAAGGTGTTGTCTGTATCTGCCGGAAACAACGAAGGCGTCGAGGTGCTGGGAGATATGGATCTGGTTGGTACCGATGTGCAAGTGGCTGTCAATGCCCTTGTCGGTGCTATGTTGCGCAAAGGCTATATCAGCGAGGCCGCCAACTCGATTTTGATCAGCGTTGACAGCGAAGATGCCGCCAAGGCGTCGGAACTGAAAGTGGTTTTGGCAAAAGAAGTTGATATAGTGCTTAAGGACACGCCGTCGGGCGGCGCTGTGCTGAGCCAAACGGTGAAAAAAGATGACGCTGTTGCGGCGCTGGTGGAAAAATATAAGATCAGCGTGGGTAAAGCGGTGCTCATCCAACGCATCATCAAGAGCAACACTGCCTATACGGCGGACGATTTGGCAACACTCAGCATCAACGAGCTCAATCTGCTCAGCAACTCCGGCAAGCATCCTGCCAAAGATGTAGATAGCCAAGGTGTTGCCAGCCAAGGCAAATATATTGGTGAAGCTGCCGCCAAAGAGATCGCTCTGACACATGCACAGGTGACCGAACAGGATATCCGAGATTATGAGACGGAAATGGAATTCGAAAACGGTGTAATGGTCTATGAGGTTTCCTTTGACCATGATGTGTATGAGTTTAAATATGTCATCAATGCAACTACGGGTGAGATCATAAAATCCAGGAAAGAAGCAGACGATAAGGATGATGTAAAGCCTGACAATGCGCAAAAGCCCGATCAACAACTTCCCGATAATGTGGTCGGCGAAACTGCAGCCAAACAAGCGGCGTTTGCCCATGCCAACGTAAATGAGGCGGATGTGCGCGAATACAAATGTAAGATCGACGAGGATGATGGCAAGTGGGTCTATGAGATCGAGTTTAAGAGCGGCAACTATGAGTATGATTACGAAATAGATGCGCTTACGGGTGTGGTGGTCGAGCACGACCGTGAACAAGACGAGGATGCTAAGCGCCCTGTGCAGTCTCAGCCCCAGACGGATCCCACCAAACCTGCTGCGACAATCGATGAAAAAACTGCTAAACAAACGGCTTTTGCCCATGCCGGAGTGAATGAGACCGATGTGCGCGTGTGCAAATGTCAGCTTGAAAACGATGACGGCAAATTGGTTTATGAGGTCGAGTTCGTGTGCGGTGGCTATGAATATAGCTATGAGATCGACGCTCAAACGGGCGCGGTGATCGAACACGAGCGCGAGCAAGATGATGATGTGAAAGCACCGCCTGCATCAGCGCAGACGAAACCGTCGCAAACGCAGCCCTCCGAACCGCCCAAGATGAACAAGGACGATGCAAAGCAGGCGGCACTTGATCACGCCGGCGTGAAAGAGGAGCATGCACAAAATCATCGCTGTGAGCTTGATGAAGAAGGCGAGAAGCCTGTCTATGAGGTCGAGTTTAAACACGATGGCTATGAATATGCGTATAAGATTGATGCGCATACCGGCGAGATAGTTCACTCTAAAAAAGAGCCCCATCGCTAAGCTATAACGAAAAAGAGCCTTTCCCTTTTGGGGAAAGGCTCTTTTTATTGTTTAGTTTATTCCACAGAGAGGATATAGTAATAAACGGGCTGACCGCCGGGGAGGACGGCAACTTCAATATCTTTGCCAACCTTATCCTGTACGGCTGCACACATTTCCTCTGCCTGCGCCTCGGTCACATCTTCACCGTAGAAAATGGTGATAAGGTTGGTGTCGATGTTGAGTGCGCGACGAGTGGAGATGAGATTCTTCGCCACTTTTCTGACGCTGTGGCGCATATCGTCACCGGCATAGGTAACCTTGCCGTTTTCAAGCACCAGGATCTGCCCCTGCTTGATGGCCTTGCCGTTATACTCACTGTCACGAGCGGCAAAGGTGACTTGGCCTGTGTAGACGTTGTCCGCGGCCTTCATCATGCTGAGCAGGTTTTCTTTGACCGATTGACCGGGATCAAACGCCAGCATCGCGGAGATGCCTTGCGGCACAGCGCGGGTGGGCAACACATGCACCTCGCGATCGGCAAGCGGCACTGCCTGTTCGGCCGCCAAGATGATATTTTTGTTGTTGGGAAATACATAGACAACCTTGGCAGGGGTTGCTTGGATCGCCTGCAAAATATCATCGGTGGAGGGGTTCATCGTTTGACCGCCAGACACAACGTGCAGAGCACCCAAATCGTGGAACATCGAGATAAGTCCCTCACCTGCGGCAACAGCCACAAAGCCGTATTCTTCTTCGGGTTCCACGCGCTCCAAACCGGAGGCGGCAGGCGCCTCCTCAACCCAGCCGGCATTTTCGTGCTGAATACGCATGTTTTCCACCTTAACGGTTTCAAACTGACCGTATTTCACGGCTTCGGACAGAGCCTTGCCGGGGTCATTGGTATGCACGTGCACCTTGATGATATCTTCATCGTCCACCACCACAACGCAGTCGCCGATGGTTTCGAGGAAACTACGCAGACGAGAAGGGGCACGGGTGTTGCCTTTTTCACGGGCAACGATAAACTCGGTACAATAGGTAAAGGTGATCTCGGTATCGAAAGATGCCGCGGCATTGGTCGATTTAGCAGGCTCTTTGGCGGCCTCCTTTTCGGAAAGCTCCACCACGGCACCGCCGGCGAACACATCGCGCATCGCTTGGATGATGATCAGAAAGCCCATACCGCCGGCATCTACCACACCTGCTTTTTTCAGCGCGGGTAGAAGGTCGGGGGTGCGTTGCAGGGAAGCAACAGCTTCATCGCAGATGACGGACCAAACAGCCAGCGCATCAGCGGTGGGGTTCTTTTTGGCAAAAGCCTTACCTTTCTCCGCGGCCTCGCGAGAGACGGTGAGAATGGTACCCTCGGTGGGTTTCATAACTGCTTTGTATGCGGCCGCAACGCCCAGGCCGAGTGCTTCGGCAAGGTCAGCACCGTTGGCGGTTTCTTTGCCCTTAAGTCCCTTAGAAAAACCGCGGAACAACAGCGAAAGAATAACGCCGGAGTTGCCGCGCGCGCCACGCAACATAGCGGAAGCGGCGGCGTCGGCCACCTGCGTCACGGTGGGGTTGGACATGCGCACCAGCTCGCGACGGGCGGCAGAAATGGTCATAGACATATTCGTGCCGGTATCACCGTCGGGGACGGGGAAAACGTTCAGTTCATCCACTTCCCGCTTTTTGGCGGAAAGGGTGTTGGACGCCGAAACAATGGCATCCCGCAAAAGATTACCTTGAATCACAATATGCACTCCTTTGTATCGGAACGGTGTTTGGCGTTATTCCTGTTTCATCTCGTCAACATAGATGTTGACCTTTTTGACCGAGAAGCCGGTGGCTTCTTCGACGGTGTAGCGAACTTTGTTGACGATACTGCGAGCGATAGCGGCAATATTCATGCCGTACACCACAGATATGTGCAGGTCGATGACCAGACGGCCACCCTCAGTATGCACACGCACACCCTGGTCTGCAAAAGAGCGGCGAGAAAACATCGAGCGCAGACCTTGCTTTGCACCGCTCTTGGTCATACCTGCCACGCCGTAGCAAGAGGATGCGGCTGTGCCAACAAGGTAGGCAAAGTAGTCTTGCGAAAGCTCAATAGTGCCCAGATGATTTTCGATGGTGATCATAATATCCACACGCCTTTCTGTCATTGGATATCCCAGTTGCCCAATCCGTAATACGGATCCAGCACCGAGGGGGTTATATGCCGGTAAGACCGATGAAAAACGGCCATACCCTTTTGCCAATTGAGAGGAATAAAGGGCAGTGTTTGCTGGAATATATCCAAAAAACCTGCCAAAGTGATATCGCCTTTGCGATAGCGCGCATAGGCTTTGGCGGCGGTGCCTTCAAAATCAATGCCAAAAGAAGTGCCGCCGTCTTTTTGGAAGAAACTGGCGAGACTGCCGTCAGCCGGCAGACGAACTTCGCCCAAATAGAGATCGTATTTGCCGTCCTCCACCAATTTGCAATACGCGGAGAAGGGCTGAGGGTCAAGAGTGATCGTGATACCGACCGAGGCCAACTGTAATTGCAGTAGCGAAGCGGTAGTCACCCGAAAAGCGTTGTCGCTGTTAAAAAGCAACGTGAGAGAGAGCGATTTCGGACGTCGGACGTCGGTGCTAAGCCCGGTTTTGTAGCCTTCCGCTGAAAGCAGTGCCTTGGCGCCGGCGGTGTTGGCCGTCGTGGCGGCAAGCGGAAGATCTGCTACGTTTAGTCCGCTCCAAAGCGGATGAAAAGGCGCTTGCGCACTGCGTGCATAATCACCGTGCCCCTCTGTGGCCAGTGTATCGCGGTCAACGGCCAACGAAATCGCTTGGCGTACCGATTCGTTCAGTGCCTTGCGCTTGCCGTTGATGCCGAGAAAAATCAAATAGGGAATATCCACTGTGGCGGTGGCGGCCGTAGTATACGGCACATTGCCGCCATACAGGTCACTAAACAGGTAGCCGATCGTGCCGTTTTCCAAGGCGTGCACCTGCGCGTTGATATCGGATACCGAAACCAGCTTCACGGTAGTGATGACCGGCGTTTGACCGGCGTGGGGGTTTACAGTGAGCAGGTTCTTTTTGGAAAGACAGTAGAGCCCACTACCCAAAGGAGCTTCGCCTGCCTTTTCGGTGGCACTCGATTTTTTGATGATGGGGAAGCTCAAACAAGCGGCAAAGCCAATGTCGGGCGATTCCAGTGTGAAGCGCACCTCTTTGCCTTTATTTACGGATGATGCGGAGCG
>JAZSHG010000119.1:0-5843 GCA_045533135.1 Acutalibacteraceae bacterium | reverse complement strand
ATGACTGCGGCAACGCCACTGCTTGACGGTACGCCCGAAATCACGCTTGAAGCCAACCCCGCTGATGACCTGGCACCCATCCTGCAAGCTTTTTCGACGGCAGGCGGTAATCGCCTGTCAATGGGGATGCAGTCTTATTCTGCCACGGAATTGCGGTTCTTAGGCCGCCGCCATAATAACGACCAGCTTGAAAGGGCGATGCAGGCGGCATTTGACGCAGGTATTGACAACGTTTCGCTGGATATGATGCTAGGTTTGGAAGGCCAGACCAGCCAAACGGTTGCCGCTTCCGTGGAAGCCTGTCGGCGACTTGGGGCATCCCACGTGTCCGCCTATCTTCTCAAAGTCGAGCCCAACACACCGTTTGGCAAACAGACACTGGCCTTGCCCGATGAGGAAGAAACGGCGGATATCTACCTATTCGCCTGTGAACAGTTGGAAAAAGTCGGCTATCGGCAGTATGAGATATCCAATTTTGCCGCCGAAGGAAAACGAAGCCGCCACAACCTGAAATATTGGAACGGCGATCCTTATATCGGCATTGGGCCTGCCGCCCACTCATTTTGGGGTGGCAAGCGCTTTGCATATCCGCGCTCGTTGGATTATTTTCTCGCAGATGGCATGCCCAAAGCGGAGCTGGCTGAGGAAACCGCCTTCGCCGATGGCAGTGAGGCGGAATATGCGCTTTTGCGTTTGCGCTTGACCGACGGGTTGACCGAACAAGACTTTTTTGACCGTTTTCAAAAGCCGATTCCTGCCGCTTGGCGTGAGAGGGCAAAGGTGTTACCTCCTCATTTGGTAACGGTGGATGCCGACGGCATACGGTTTTCTCGCGAGGGCTTTTTGCTCTCCAACGCATTGCTTACAAGAATACTTTAAGAGGAGGATACTATGAAACGCCTGTGGGTTTTAGCTGCAGTGTTCTTACTCTGCACAACGCTTGGCGGCTGTTTGGAAGTGGATGACAGTTGGAAGCCTGTCTATACGGACAAGAGTACCACGACCAAGGGCTGGTTTAGCGGCGCAGAAACGACAACAAGTACAGCGCCTGCGGCAAGCTCCGGCGCTACGACCACGGCTTTCTCCTCGTTTGCCACGACGGATACGTTGACCACGCAGTCGCAAACAACAGCAGAAACCACCACAACCAGTACCACAAAAACTACGGTAACCAAAACCACAACGACCACGACTAAGAAGTCGACTACTAAAACGACCAAAACAACCGTAACCACAACGACCAAGCCCACAACCGTTACAACAAAGCCGACTACGACCAAACCGCAAGGCGGTACCACGGCGAACAGCGAAATTCGCGCGGCTTGGGTATCTTACATCGAACTAAACACCCTGTTTGATCAAAATCCCACTCCGCAGACGGCAAAGGCGGCAATCAACAATCTGTTGGCAAGCCTCAAGTCCAAGAACATCAACACTGTCTACTGGATTATGCGCGCTAACAGTGATGCGTACTACAAATCTTCCTATTATCCAGCCAATAAATATGCAAAACCGTTGCTTGATGCCGGCTTTGATCCGCTTACTTATATCGTGGAAACCGCCCATAGCTATGGACTGGAACTGCACGCATGGGTAAACCCGTACCGTATCGGTCGGGTGGAATCCAACGCTCGTAACGATGAGTACTTCTTTTACGACAACAAATATTTCTACATTCCCACCTCTGCCACCGTGCAGACGTTGATTTTGAACGGTGTGCGTGAGCTGGTGCAGAATTATGACATAGATGGCATCCATTTTGATGACTATTTCTATCCTGCAGATTGCGCCGCAGAAAACAAAAAGGCGGATTTTGAAGTCGGATCGCCTGCCGCAGGACAAAGCTGGGGTGATTGGCGCCGCGCGGCCGTCAGCTCGCTGGTTCGTGCGGTATATGCCGTGTGTCATGGACGAGAAGATTGCGTGTTTGGTATCAGCCCGTCCCACAGCATCGAGAAAAACCGTGACCGCTATTTTGCTGACGTGGAAACGTGGATATCCACCGCAGGATACGTTGACTATATGTGTCCGCAGGTATATTTCGGCTTGGAGCACTCCTCGGCCGCCTTCGATAAGACGGTGGACATTTGGCGGAATTTGGAGCGTCACAAATCGGTGAAGCTACTCTTTGGCCTGGGCGTATATAAAGCAGGCCTTAAGGTTGACACCTATGCCGGAAATGCCAAGGATGAGTGGATCAAGTCCGGAAATGTTCTCAAACGCGAGGTAGAGTATCTGCGCCGCTGTAAGGATGTTGATGGCTTGGCACTTTACAGCTACAGTTATCTCACTCCTACAACGGCAGTTGCAAACAATGCCGAGTACAATTTGGACAAAGCAAAAGAGGAAATCAGCAACCTGCTATCAATTCTGTAAAGACGTTTTCTGAGAAAAGAGACAAAAACGGAGGTCGTTTATGGCTAAGCATGCTGCTCCGCAAACAAAAACCCCCTCACACACCACACGCATTTGGATTTGGACATCTGTGGGGGTCATATTTTTGGCGGCTGTTGTACTGTTTGTGTGCAACGGCGGCGTTGCGTTGGTGTCTGCGTGGCTTTCAACAGATACGACAAGCACCACATCTTCTACAAGCATAAAAACGACCACCACAACGACAACGTCTACAACCACCACGACTACCAACCCACCCGACGATATGCCCAATCCGGATGACACGCCTGCTGTTGAACCGGAATTTGCCCGTCCAGCCAAGCTTCGCAGTGCCTGGTTGCGCAAGGGTGTGGACTATGCCACTGACGACGATGATACAGTTGATGATATTAAGCGACAGTTGGCCACGGCATTTGTGCAGATGGAAAAATGGGGCATCAATGTTGTGATGGTGCCGTTGTTTGATGATGGCAAGGCTTTGTATGCTTCCGAAAAATACAGCCGCGCGAGCGAGGAGGATTGGGTTGCCTATATCCTTGCGCTGGCGGAGCTTTCGGAGATCTATGTCTACGGCGTGCTGGATATGTCGATAGCCGGCGATCTGACCACGATCGACGGTGAGAAAAAAGCGGCAGAATTGGCCGCTGATGCCGCAAAATGCGGTGTCGAGGGATATTTTTTGAGCAACTATACGACAAAAGGCGACGGCGATTTTGCCGCCTTCATTGCCGCAGGTGGTGGTGATCGCAAAGCTTTTGTGCGTGAGCGTATTACCAAAGCTATGAATGCCGCCGCACAGGCATTTCGCAAAGCCAATGTGAATAACTACATTGGCTTGCTGGCAGAGCCGCTGTGGGCAACAACGGCTACGCACGAGGAAGGGTGCGACCTTAAAGGACTTACTGCTTCTTACGAATTGGGCGCCGATACGCGCCTTTGGGTGAAAAAGGGCATCTTCGATTGCGTAATGGTGTCGTTACCGCTCGAATTGGACGAGGGCGAAGGCCCATTCCGCACTGCTTATGAGTGGTGGGGTGCACTTTGCCAAGGTGCAGAATTGCCGCTTTATGTGTCTCACGATGCCAACAAAAAGTGGGATTCCCCCGACCGATTGGCGCAGCAGCTTCTGCTCTGCAAAAACAGTGATATGTGGTCCGGCAGTGCCTTTGATGGTTATATGGCTTTGAAAAAAGACAAGAGTGGCAGTACCGATGCGCTTTTTAAGGTGTATTCCGGTACCATTTTGCCCGAATATATTTCGGACAAACTGATAGTCAGTAAACCTACCAAAACCCATATCACCGTCAAAGAATCGCAGTATACGTTCAGCGGTAGTGCGGATCCCAACTTTTCTTTGACGGTCAACGGCAAAGCGATTGCCCTTTCCGAGCACGGCTTCTTTACGTGGACAACCACGCTTGAGCCCGGCGAAAATGTGTTCCGCTTTTCACACAAGGGCGAGACGCGCAAATTTACCATTACCTATGCGGTAACAGTGATCGACAGTGTCTATCCGCAGACCAACATTACGCTTGATGGCGGTAGCACACTGAATATCAGTGCCATTATTCGCAAGGATTCGGTTGCCTATGCCGAATTTAACGGTGAAAAGCTGACGATGACTGCAAGTCCCCTCCAAACGGATGAGGACGGCATTAAAGACCTTTCTGACTTTGAAAACTTTTCGTGCAGCTACACCTTGCCGGAAGGTATCATCAATCAGGAGCAATCGCTTGGCAAGGTGAAGGTTTTTGCTTCTTTTGATGTTTTGAAGGAGGAAATGGAAGGCGGCTCGGTCACAGTGGCGGCATTGCCTGAACCGGAGCCCGAGCCGGAACCCACACCGGATGATGGCCCCATGCCCGACGGCACGTTCCATCCGGGCAATCTGTTGTCGACACCCAAGATACCGGATACAGTAGTTACCATTGATCCGTCTGTGGGTGGCGAAAAAATCGCCGAGGGCAAACTGATGGTGGTTGTGGGCGATTTCGCGCAGACGTATCGTTCGGACAGCGCCAACATGTCTCGTCCGGATTATGCCTATTTGCCGCGTGGTACGACAGATATGGTGGTTGGCACCTTGGTCGAAAGCAGTGGTACTTATTACAAACTACTGTCGGGCCGTTTGATCAAAGCCAACCGTGAGATTGATGCATTCCCCAAGGCGGATGAAAAATACGCTGTTGTCAGTGAGATTTATAAGGACAATGGCACCATTACCGCTAACACATTGACCGGATCACAGGTCAATGTCGGCAAAGACTACACGGTCTTGTATTTGGGCACACTGTGGCGTGTGCCGTATGATTTCAAGCTGGCACCCGAAAAATATTACAGCAACAGTAGAGTCGAACAGGCGGTAGATCCCGACTATACTTTGCGCGACCAAGTGGCAGAGTATATCGATATCACGTTCCACTATACGACCACCGTTCCCGAGACGCCTGACATTTCCAAAAGTCCGCTTTTTAAAAAGGCTGAGTGGATCAAGAACGATGACGGCTATTATGTTTTGCGCTTGCATTTGGAAGTAAAGGGCGCGTTTTACGGCTATTCTGCGGCATGGGACAATAGTGGCAACTTGATCCTTTCTTTCCAGCATCCCGTTGCCGTTTCTCAAAACAGTAGCGACAAACCGCTCGAAGGATTTAAACTGGTGCTTGACCCCGGACACGGTGGCGGTTACGGCCGTGATGAATATTCTCCCGGTGTTCAGGAGCATTTGCAATGCATGCAGTTTAGCCTTCTTCTGAAAGAAAAGCTGGAAAAACTCGGGGCGACGGTTGTGCTTACGCGCGATAACAATGATATTTCTCCCGATCTATATGATCGTACCGTGTTTGCGCGTAACACGGATGCGGATATGTTTATAAGCATCCACATGAACGCCTATAATGGTACGGTTCGTGGCAATTCGACACACTATTTCAACAGCTATTCCTTTGATCTGGCGGTTGAGTTGGCAAAACGCGGTGCCAAAACCTACAAGGAGCATACGGGTAGTGATATGTATATTCGCGATTCCGGAACGGAGGTTTCTTTCAATCGCGGTGCAAAGTGGGATCCCTTTGTTGTTACACGCTTGCACGACTGCCCCAGCGTACTGATCGAGTGCGGCTTCCTTGATAATAAGGATGACCGTGAGCTGCTCATCAACCCGGAATTCCAAAGTGACTATTGTGACAACTTGGTGGATGGCATATTGGCGTATTATTCCTCCATTTCCTTGGCACAGAAGGTGCCCAACGTGTCGACAACGACAACCTCGTCGACAGCGACAAGCACCCAAACGAGCACCACCAATACAGATGTGACGACAACGGGGACTGCCTCTTCGGGTGAAACTACGGCTACAACGGCGCAAACAACGCCAACAGCGGCGCAAACAACGCCAACAGCGGCCCTTGCCGATAACAAGAGCAGCACCACTACTGTGCAATGATCAC
>JAZSHG010000065.1:0-11526 GCA_045533135.1 Acutalibacteraceae bacterium | reverse complement strand
GGATCTGCCATCACAAACGGAAGGCCGTCGGTTTCCACATAGTTGAGGGTAATCCCCTCCGCCGTTGCCTTTTCGCGAAGAAGCAGGATCACTTCTTCCAATTCAGCACCCACATCCACCCGTTCAGGCTTGAGGGTCATCTTGCCGTCCTGCATGCGAGAAAAGTCCAAAAGCTCTTCTACCATTCCTGTCAGCCGCTCCGTTTCACTGCGGATGATCGTCAGGCCGGCCTTTATCAGTTCAGGGTCATCCACGCCGTCTGCCATCGTTTCACTCCAACCCTTGATGGCAGTAAGCGGCGTGCGCAATTCATGGGACACCGAGGAGATAAAGTCGTTTTTCATCCGCTCGGTGGCATCAATTTCACTCGCCATATAGTTGATGGTGTCGCAAAGCTCACCGATCTCGTCGTCATAACGGCGTTTGATTCGGAAGCGGTAGTCACCCATAGCAATACGGCGCGCGGCGCGCCCCACCTCTTTGATGGGGTTGATGATGGAGCCGACAAAATAGGAGCCGGACAGCACCACAAATACCAGCACAAGCAAACCGGCACCCACTGCCAACAGTACCGCACCCCACAGTTGCCGACGCACCTGTGTCAACGACACCACACAGCGTACAAGGCCTACCAAGCTGTTGCCGTTTTTCACCGCCACGCATATCGCCATAATGGGTTCATTGGCGGAGGTGCTGGTGCGCGTGACACCCATGCCTTCCTCGCCCGATACCGCATCACGATAGTCCTTACTATTGGTCAGGCGTGTGCTTTCAGGCAAGAAGCCCGACGAGCTGTACAGTATCTCACCGTCGGCACGCACCATTTGCAGTTCCATCATCTCTTTGTCCACGAAGTTTTCCACCAGTGAACGCGAGGTGGTTTCCATATCAAAATTACCCTCTTGCGAGAGATCGGCCAGCTGATCGCTGATCGCCCTTGCACGGGAAAACAGCACCTCTTCCACATTGTTATACGTAGAGGTGTGCAACACAACGATGGCCAATATCTCCAATAAAAGCAATATAGCCAAAGTGACGCCGAAGCCATTTAAAATCCAGCGGCGTGTTATTCCCTGTTTCAGCACGGCGTTCACCTCCTTGGGTTATTCCTCCCAGCGATATCCCTGCCCCCAAACCGTTACCAAGTGGCGCGGCTCCGAGGGGTTATCCTCAATCTTCATACGCAAGCGGCGCATATTGACATCCACGATCTTTTCCTCGCCGCTAAACTCCTCACCCCACACCTTTTTGAGAATATCGGCACGTGTCAATATCTCGTTGGGGTGCGCAAAAAAGTAGTGCAACATTTGAAACTCCACGCGCGCCAAATCCACAGGGACACCGTTTTTTGTCACCGTATGCTCGTGCAGGTCCATCGTCATCTCGCCAAGCGTGATAGTTTCCTCTGCAGGAACTGCAACCTCCACGCGGCGCAACAGCGCCTCGACGCGCGCAACCAGCTCCGAAGGGCTAAACGGCTTTGTGACATAATCGTCAGCCCCCAACCGCAAGCCTTGCACCTTTTCGCTTTCCTGCGTGCGCGCGGTCAGCATAATGATGCCCATGCGCGCGTTTTTCTCTCGCAAGCGTTTGCAAACGGCAAAGCCATCCATACCGGGAAGCATAATATCCAAAAGTGCAAGATCGATTTTGCCTTCAAGCTCATCATATTGGCGCAAGGCCTCCTCGCCGGAGCCTGCCTCCACCGTTTCATATCCTGCCCGACGCAGGTTGATAACCACGAAGCTGCGGATCGCCGCTTCATCCTCACAGACCAGTATCCGTTTCATACAAGTCCTCCTTACAGCCAGGCCGCGAGCATATACCGCACGCGCTCCTCGGTCAGCCCCAAACTATTCTTTGTGCGATAGCTCACTGTGTAAGAGGCCGTTTCGGTCACCGACACCGTAAACGTCTCCCAGCCGGCAAGCTCTCCCAAGTTTCGTCCCTCGGGCACAATACGCAAAATACTGCTGCCTGTCGTTCCGTTTTGCACCTCTTTGAACTCCAACAGGTGGCTTGACGCATTATACGTCATTGTCAAACGATCTGTTGCCACCGTTTCACCCATCCAGTCCTCCTCCAACACCAAGTAATAGCCGTCGATGGCATTCACAATGGTGTCCATCACCTTAACAGGTTTTCCTGTGGCATAGTCATACCGCATCCAGCTGGTGAGCCACTGTGACTGGGCATAGTTGCTCTCTTGATACCCCACAAGGCGGCGGTTAGACGGCCACTCCCAAAATCCATCGTTGTTGATGTCCGTTGCCACCACAGCAGAGGTGCGCGATGCCTCACGCACCGTAACCGTGTTGGTATTCGTCGTCGGATCATAGAAAGGGTTATTGAGCCTTACGCCGTCCCAATACACCAGCTCGGTGATGGTGCTGTTATTGTCCTTGTAGGCGTCCAAGAACACGCCGTTGACGCCGTCTGCCAATTTGGCCAAACGCGGCATACCGCAGGAGCGGATATGTCCGTCAAGCGCAATGTTCCCTTGTTCAGACAAAACCCCTTTCTCCCAGCTTATCAGTGTTGCAAAGGCGGTCGCCTCGTTTTCATCGATGCGGTAAAGCAACAAGCTGTCCTTGCCTTCCGCGGTAACTTCTCCAAAGAAGACAGCAGCGGCAGACACCTCCAGCATCGTTTTCACGCCGCTGGCCGTTACATCATAGAGGATCGCCTGTCGGTCGCGGCTGTTGTTGTAGATGCCCCAGCCAACCAACAGTTGGCGCGCACCGTCGCCGCGCATATCGCCAAAGGTGACCCAATAGATATCGGTGCCCTTGCCGACGATATCGTCGATCGGCTCCCACGTTTCTCCTGTTTGTTTGAGCAACAGCACGTGGGTGTTGCTGTCGGCAAACCGATAAAAGCAAACGGCCTCTTTTTTGCCGTCACCGTCCATATCCTGCATCAAAAAGGCGGCGCGATGATCGCCCGAACGAGGATAGGTCAAGATATAATCGCCGTCAATATAGTCGTCGAGTGCCTCTTGTACCGCCTCTTCGTCACCGGTCACCCTTGGGGGACGCAGTTGCCCTTCGATACCCGAGCCATCCAAAATACTGCAACCGCTCAAGAGCAGGCACAACACCAAAAGCGCCGCTGTTACTGCTGATTTCATCAGGTGACCTCCTTTTCCTTTTTGTCAATACGTTACACATAAATTTAGTATAACATATTTTCGTTTCATTGCCAACACTTTTTACGCCCACAGATGTAAAAAAGACGGCTTTCGCCGTCTTTTTTATCCACAGATACATTGTAGGCACAAAAGTCCTGCCACGCCGGGAAGCCCCAGCAATGCCGTTGTCGCCAGCGACAGTACATTGATGCCCAACGATACGCCGGTAAACCCACCTGCCACATTAACTGCCGCCAGCGCGCAAAGTCCCTGTGCACAGCTACCCAGCCAGCCTCTTATGGGGTGGGGATGCTTTTTGAGCGCGATGATCATAATCGCGGCACTGGCAACACCCCACACCGTCCACCAGGTGATAACGCCCATTCAAGCCCTTCTTTCAGATCGCCGCTTCCCCCGTTGCCAAGGGAGCCGTCGCAGGCATCGCAGAAGCCGGTGACGACTCGGCATACATTTTGGGGGCGGTCATACCCTGACGGCGCACCTGTTCAAGCAGATACCGATAACGCGCCTGCAAAGCCGCCTGTTCATAGATGCACGCATCCACCAGATCCGCATCGCTTTGCATATCGAAACGCACCTTCACCTGTTCCATCTGCCGACACACCTCCCGAATGTCCTCCAACAGCGCGGGAAGCGGCGGCTCTTTCAGCAGTAACCGTTTGATCGTCATTGTGTAACCACCCTTCGTTATACTCTATTGGCAGTATATCCAAATTATGCCGTTTGTAGTCAGCGAAGGGTAAAAAAAGGCCGAGCGGCATATCGCTCGGCCTTTTTGATCATCCACTTTTGCGCTGTAAGAGTCGCACAGCGCTTGCGCAAAGAAAAGCTATCCCGTGGGTGAGCACCACGCTCGCGCCGCTGGGAATATCCCACACAAAGGATATCATCATTCCCACAAGGAAGCAGACCACCGCCGCTATGGCCGCAAATACTACCACCGTAAAGAATCGCTTGCACACACGCATGGCGGTCAGTGCCGGAAAAATGAGCAGACTGGAAATGAGCAAGGCGCCCATCATTCGCATACCCAGCACCACCGTCACCGCCGTCAACAGCGACAGCACTGTGGTGTAAAATCCGGTTTTCACCCCTGTCGCTCGAGAGAAGGTCTCATCGAAGGTGACGGCAAACAGGCGTGGATAGCAGAGTAAAAACAGCACCAGCACCACCGCGGACAGCATCACACTGATAATCGCATCGGTATTCGACAGCGACAAAATACTGCCAAACATATAGTTGTTGATATCGACGTTGCGCTGTGAAGACAGCGACAGCACCGTTATCCCCAGTGCCAAGCATACCGCCGACAGCATACCGATGGCGGCATCTCCTCGCACGCGGCTGCTGTTGCCCAGACGCAACAGCAAAAACGCCGACGCCATTACCACGGGTATAGCCACTGCCAGTGGCGCCCAGCCAACGGCTACCGCCACCGCCATGGCACCAAATGCCACGTGGGAAAGGCCATCGCCGATCATCGAATAGCGTTTGAGCACCAAGCTGACACCCAAAAGCGCGGCGCATAAGGATACAAGCAATCCCACAGCCAACGCGCGCAGCATAAAAGGGTATTGCCACATTTCCAACAAAATACTCACAGCGCACCCTCCTCTAAAAACCGCTTTCCGAAGGGGCTTTGCGTATAGTCCGCCGTTGTGCCGAAAAAGGTCGCTTCGTGTCCCAGGTGCAAAATGTGATCCGCATAACGCACCGCCGCAGGGATATCGTGGGATACCATAATGACGGTGATACCGCGCTCACGGTTGATAAGCTGTATCAATTCATATAACTGGGCCGTCACAACAGGATCAAGTCCTGCCGCCGGTTCATCCAGCAACAACACCTTCCCCGTGGCACACAGGGCGCGCGCCAACAGCACACGCTGCTGCTGACCACCCGACAATTCCTGGTAGCTGTGGTTTTTCAGATGCGCAATGCCCAACCGCTCCATTTCTGCCAACGCCTGCTTTCGTTCATCACGACTGTAAAACAAACGGCGTCCCAGTCGGTTGAGAAAACCTGACAGCACTACCTCCTGTACGCTTGCAGGAAAATCCCGTTGTGCAGGCGTGTGTTGCGGCAGATAGCCGATCTCGCCGGCTTTGAGTCCATCACCGACAACGATCTCGCCGGAGATAGGCGCACGCAGTCCCAAAAGCCCCTTGACGAGGGTGCTTTTTCCCGAACCGTTTTCGCCCACAACACACAGATAGTCCCCTGCATTTACAGTAAAGCTCACGTTTTCAATGACCGCTTTGCCCTCATAGCCCAAGGACAGATCGCGACAGGTAAATATTGCCATCAGCCAAGAGCCTCCTTCAAAACGTCACAATTCTGATACATCAAAGAAAGATAGGTAGCACCTGCCGCCATTTCCGCATCGGTCACATTGTGGCAAGAGTGGAACGTGCGCACAACCGCTCCCGTTTCGGCACTGACCGTTTGTGCCATACGTCCGTTGGACATCTCCAGCATCAGCACGACGGGTATGCGTTGCGTTTTTACCGTGTTGATCAGTGCCGCCACCGTTGCCGCGCTCGGCTCGGTTTCGTGCGCACACCCTGCAAAGGCGGCGTGATACTGCAATCCGTATTGCTCCGCAAAATAGCGCAACGGAAACCGATCGGCCATTACAATGGTGCGGCGCTTGGCATTGGCCACCGCATCAGAAAACGCCGCATCCAGCTCCGCGAGCTTTTGTGTATAGCGCTCGCAGTTGGCATCATAAACCGTCGCACCGTCAGGGTCGGCGGTTTTGAGCGCCGCTGTCACCTTTTTGGTAATACGCACAGCATTTTGGGGCGAGGTCCACACGTGCTCATCGTAGACAGCCTCTTTGTGGTCGTGATCGTGTGTTTCGGGTAGCAGGTCCACGCAATCCATCAGCGTGACCAACTGCACGTTTTCGGTATCGATCGCATCAAGCAGTGTTTGCACCCATGCATCCGATTCGCCGCCAACATAGACAAACACATCACAGTTTTGTACCGCGATCAGATCGTGCGCCGTCGGCTCATAGGCGTGCGTTTCGGTGCCGGGCGGCACCAGCATTTGGCAGTCCACGCGCGCGCCACCCACCTCGCGTGCGAAGTCAAAGGGCGCAAAAACGGTACTGATGATCTGCAATTTGCCGTTATCGGCGGTGCTGTTTGCACAGCCGAAAAGGCCTCCGAGTCCTACGCACACAAAAAGCGCACATAAAAAAGCAAATCCTCTTTTCATACGCCCTCCACACGACAGCCCTTGCACTGGCCGAGCAACAGGGTCTTGCCCTCATCAATGCAAAATTCCGTCTTATCCAATATGTGTATCACCGCTTCAGACGTATCTTCGTCCAAATGAATGAGCCGTCCGCAGGCGGTACATTTGAGATGCAGATGCGAGTGGCAGGTGTTGTCCGCAAGCGCCTGATACAAAAACTGGCGGCGGTCATCGCGCGCAAAACGGCGCACCTCGCCCTCCTCCACCAGGCGTCCCATCAAACGGTAGATGGTGCTTTTCGCCAGCACACCGTCAAGTTCGGTCACCAGCTCCTCCACCGTGAATTGCCGATGGGCGTGACGGCGCAGATAAGAAAGCAGATAGGCGCGCTGTTCGGTACGGTATATTTTCACGGTGCCACCTCCAATTTGAGAATTATTCTCAAATTATTGTACACCATTTCGAGCAATTGTCAAGTGTTTTGTTGTCAAAAAAGGCGGTTCTGTCAGTGACAGAACCGCTTTTTTGTGTTTTTAGCATTGGCCATAATAGGCATTGGCACCGTGCTTGCGTGCATAGTGCTTATCCAGCACGTAGGGCGCCAAGGCGCTGTGGGGGTTGAGCAGTAGTGTTTTGAGCGCCATTTCCGCCACTGCTTCCAACACAACCGCGTTGTAGACGGCGGCATCGGCATCCTTGCCCCAGGTAAAGGGGCCGTGATTTTTCACCACGATGCCGGGGATGGCCATTGGGTCATAGCCGCGCGCTTTGATCGTTTCCACGATCACCTTGCCTGTGTTGATCTCGTAGGCTTCTTTGACCTCGCGTTCGGTCAGCTCACGGGTACAGGGCACATCACCGCAGAAATAATCCGCGTGGGTGGTACCCAGTGCCGGCACATCCTGCCCTGCCTGTGCAAACGACACCGCGTGGGGCGAATGGGTATGGGTGACACCGCCGACAGCGGAAAATGCGCGATAAAGTGCAAGGTGGGTGGGTGTGTCAGAGGAAGGCTTCCATTTCCCCTCGACCACTGCACCGGTTACAAGATCGACCACCACCATATCCTCGGGCGTCATCACAGCATAGTCCACGCCCGAAGGTTTGATGACCACAAGACCTTTTTGACGGTTGATGCCACTGACATTGCCCCACGTATAGATCACCACGCCACGGCGCACCAGTTCCAAATTCGCCGCACACACCTGTGCTTTTAACGCTTCCAGCATAGCTGTTTTTCATCACACCTCGTCGACATTTTGGTATGTGCCGTCAAGAATCTGCTCCCACCAAGAGCGGTTTTCAAGATACCACCGAATGGTTTTTTTAAGGCCGTCAGAAAAGGCCGTTTCTGCTCGCCAGCCAAGATCGTCACAGATTTTTTGCGCATCCAAGCCGTACCGTCTGTCGTGCCCCGGGCGGTCAGCGACAAAGGTGATCAGACTTTCGGGTTTTTCAAGTGATTGGCAGATAGCTTTGACGATCTCGATGTTCGGCACCTCATTATGTCCGCCGATGTTGTAGACTTCTCCCACGCGTCCCTTTTGCAAAATGAGATCAATCGCCTTGCAATGATCCTCCACGTATAGCCAATCGCGTACGTTGCGCCCATCGCCATAGACAGGAAGCGGCTGATCCCCCAGAGCATTGGTGAGCATCAGGGGAATGAGCTTTTCGGGAAATTGATAGGGGCCGTAGTTGTTGGAACAACGGCTGATAGTCACGGGCAGTCCAAAGGTGCGATGATACGCCAGTACCAGCAAATCGGCGCTCGCTTTGGAGCTGCTGTAGGGACTGCTGGGGCAAAGCGGCGTTTGTTCGGTAAACAGCAGATCGGGGCGATCGAGCGGCAGATCGCCGTACACCTCGTCAGTGGACACCTGATGAAACCGCTCAACCCCATATGTGCGGCAAGCATCCATCAGAGTGGCTGTGCCGATAATATTGGTCTGCAAAAAGACGGTGGGATCCTCTATTGAGCGGTCAACATGGCTTTCCGCCGCAAAATTGACCACAATATCGGGTTTTTCTTCTGCAAACAGATCAAAAACGCCTGTTCGGTCGCCAATATCCAGCTTGACAAAGCGAAATTGCGGATCATGTTGCAAGGGCGCGAGCGTATACCGGTTGCCTGCATAGGTGAGCTTGTCCACGCAGACGATGCGATAGTCGGGATGCGCTTTGCGTATATAGAAAATGAAGTTGGCACCGATAAAGCCTGCGCCACCTGTGATGATCAGTGTCATATTTCTCACTCCTTATCGTAGTTTATCTGTTGCTACACGGCGCAAATGCTCGCCGTAAGGGGAGTTACCGTGAAGGTCGGCGGATGCCAGCAGGGCGGCTTTGTCTATCCACCGCTTGCGATAGGCGATCTCCTCAGGGGCGGATATCACCACACCCTGGCGGTGTTGCACCGTCTGCACAAAGGAGGACGCCTCCATAAGGCTGTCCATGGTGCCTGTGTCCAACCAGGCAAAGCCACGGCCGAGCACCTGCACTTTTAGACTATCCGCTTGCAGGTAAAGGTTGTTGAGATCGGTGATCTCCAGTTCCCCACGCGCCGACGGTTTGACGCGCTTTGCCATCTCTACCACGCGATTATCATAGAAATACAAGCCGGTGACGCAATAGTTCGATTTTGGCGCCTGCGGTTTTTCCTCGATGGACAGCACGCGAAAATCCTTGTCAAATTCCACCACGCCAAACCGTTCGGGGTCTTGCACGAAATAGCCGAACACAGTGGCGATGCCTTTTTCGGCGTTTTCGACCGCTTCGGCAAGGTTTTTGGAAAAATAGCCGCCATAGAAGATGTTGTCACCCAGCACCATCGCGCAAGGGTCGTTACCGATGAACTTCTCACCGATCAAAAATGCCTGCGCCAGTCCATCGGGACTTTCCTGCACTGCATAGGAGAGGGAAATGCCGAACTGACTGCCATCACCCAGCAGATCTTGAAAACGCGGCGTATCCTCGGGTGTGGAAATGATGAGAATGTCCCGAATGCCGGCCATCATCAAAGTGGAAAGCGGATAATAGATCATGGGTTTATCATAAATGGGCAACAGTTGCTTGGAAGTGACACAAGTCAGCGGATACAGCCGTGTACCCGATCCACCTGCCAAAATAATTCCTTTCATTGCTGTCTATCCCCTTTTCTCATTCAAACTGTCTTTACATCGTTGGCGCTGTGCCGGTGTCATATCATCCACCACGCTCATCAGCCGCCGCAAACGCATGTTTTCGCTCTCGCCAACAGGGTTTTGGTGGGTTGTCTGTTCATGAACGCCCAGCTTCCACGCAAGCAAAAAGCGGTCGGAAAGCTCGTTTAACGCCTGCTCATCGGCAGGTAGGTATTGTTTTTCTTTGGGTAGCGCCAAAAAGGCGCTGTAGGCATTGCAGACGGTATGGCAGTCGCCAAAAGCGATCTGTCTGCCGTGATCCAGCCACAGACACTTGTTACAAAGCGTGCGCACCTGCTGTATGGAGTGGGATACCAAAATGCCCGTCACACCGCTTTTGAGGATGGCTTTGATGCGCTCGGCGCTTTTATCCTTGAAGCCTGCATCTCCTACACTTAACACCTCATCAAGGATAAGAATGTCCGGCTCGATCAAGCAGGCGATGGAAAAGGCCAGGCGGCTTTTCATACCACTGGAAAGCTGTTTAAACATATAGTCCTGGAACGCTTCCAGCTCTGCAAAGGCGATGATCTCGTCATATTTTTCCGTCATAAACGCTTTTGTATAACCCAAAAGCGCGCCACGCAGATAGGTGTTTTCGCGCACCGACAGTTCGGGGTCAAACCCCGACGCCAACTCCAACAGCGCCGCCACCGTCCCTTGCGTTTTGACGGTGCCGCTTGTCGGCACCATAATACCGGTGAGCGCTTTGAGCAAAGTGGATTTGCCTGCGCCGTTGGTGCCGACAAGCCCCAGCATATCCCCCTTTTCCAGTGAAAAGGTGATATCTTTGTCTGCCCAGAATGCGGTCACTTTATACGTGCCTTTTAGTTTTTGCAGGATATAATCTTTAAGTCCGATGGCTTTGAGGTCGCCGGTTTTATAGCGAATGGAAACGTTTTTGCATTCCACAACCGCCAAAGCCGCCCCTCCCTTACACATAATACAAAAACTCGTGGTTGCATTTTTTGTAGATCAAACAGCCAATTCCCAAAAACGCCAGCGCATATACCGCGCACAACAGATGCACAAGCGTTGACGGCACCGTACCACCAATAGTCACCGTCCGAAAATAGTCGATATACACGTAAACGGGGTTGGCATAAAAGAGAAACCGCCACTGTGCAGGTAACATCGTGGTGGGGTAGAATATCGCCGACACGTAGCCAAGCAGGGTTAAAAATATGCCATAGAGATATTCCACATCGCGAAAAAACACAAACATTGCCGACAGGATCATCCCCACACCAAAGCTCATCACCAAAAGCCAAAAGGAAGGATATATCAGCGACAGCATATGCCAGCCGAAAGAAATGCCGTCTCCCACGCAAAACGCCAAAAACACCGCAAAGGTGAGTAGAAAATTGATAAACGTCTGAAAGGCTTTGGATAGCAGAAAAAGGCTTTTGGGCACATTGATCTTGGTGAAGATAGCGGCGTTGGCCATCAGTGCACGCATACACCCTTGTGTCGTTTCGGTATAAAAGGACATGACCATTGTACCGCAAAAAATATAAATAATAAAGTGTTCTTGCTCTCTTCCGAAAAAATTTACAAAAACCAGCATCAGCACCAACACGTTGAGCAAAGGTGCCAGCACGCTCCACAGCACACCGAGGACGGTGCGCTTATACTTTTTCTTGAAGTCGCGCTTGACCAATTCCTCAAACAAAAACCGATGCCGTTTGATTTTTTCCGACAGCGCACCCATTCCTGTCATTGTCTTTCCTCCAGCAAGGCTTCCACCGCATCCACACCCCACGTGTGTATGCCAAAAGCATCCTGCATGCTTTTGCGCTCGGCAAAGGAATCGTCAATAAACAGCGCCTTTTTTGAAGGGGTAATATGGTCGATCTTGCGCGCACTGCGCGGCAGACAAATGATGCGGTCAAACAGCGTTGGCGCAATATGATAGGCGGCAAGATCATCCAAAACATCCGTTTCGTGTCGGGTGAGCAGGGTGATGGGGATATGCTTTTCCACACACTG
>JAZSHG010000028.1:0-2152 GCA_045533135.1 Acutalibacteraceae bacterium | reverse complement strand
CGGTCACAGGCGGCCACCTTGGCGCCAAAGCTGACCAGTTGGCGGATGACGGGCAGGTTATTGTTGCCGCTGCCGCAAACGGTGACGCGTTTATCTTTCAAGGCGGTCAAAAAGGAAGTTGCTGTCATATTCATACCCTCTTTATCTTGCGTAGACTGCATATATACTCTTATTATACGGTTTTCGAAATGGGATATCAACCCATTTTGCATAATTTTCGTGCATTTGGCAGGAAGGTGTGGTATACTGTGGGAGGAGAAATGCTATGGAAAAGGAGGTGGTTGGGATGCAGGATAATCCAAAGCTTAAAGAGTTGCGACAGCAGGCGATGCGGTTGCCGTTGACGCCCGGGGTGTATATCATGAAAAACGCCCACGGCGACATCATCTATATCGGCAAGGCAAAGGCACTTAAAAACCGCGTGAGCCAATATTTCGGTGCCGACACCAACCACTCCGAAAAGGTGCGGCAGATGGTACGGCACGTTGACCGCTTTGAATATATTCTGGTGGACAGCGAATTTGAGGCGTTGGTGCTGGAATGCTCGCTTATCAAGCAACATCAACCGAAATACAACATCTTGCTCAAAGACGACAAGGGCTATTGCTACGTGCGTATCTCTCCCCCGCCCTATTCCCGTATTCACGAGTGCAAAAAGCAGGAAAAGGACGGCGCCAAATATCTGGGGCCGTATTTGAGCTCGTTTGTGGTCAAGCAATCGGTAGATGAGGCGTGCAAAGCGTTTGCGCTGGCGACCTGTGGGCGAAGCTTTACCTATGGCAAGCCGAATGGGCGCCCGTGTCTTAACCACTACATTGGCCAATGCTGTGCGCCCTGCACCGGCAAGGTGCGCGAAGCGGACTATGCCGAGCGTGTGGCAGAGGCGGTAGATCTGCTCACCGCAGGCGCCTCGGAGATGGTGGCAAAGCTGACACGCCGCATGGAAGAGGCGGCGGAAAACCTGGCGTTTGAAAAGGCCGCGCGCTTGCGTGACCGCATCGCCGCGATACGGCGTATGCAAGCGAAGCAGACGGTGGTGCAATCTCCCATCCCCCATCAGGACGTGGTGGCGCTGGTACAAAGCGGCGATAAGGTGTGCGCCGAGGTGTTTCGTTTTGTGGGTGGACAGCTCATTGACCGCGAGGAGTTTGTTTTTGAGCCGGACGGCGATATGTCCGCCACACGCAGTGAATTTTTGCGCCGCTATTACAGTATGCGTGACGGTGTGCCGCCGCGTGTGACGGTTGACGGCGAGGTAGAGGATGCACAGGTGCTGGCCGCGTGGCTGTCCGAAAAGGCAGGTCGGCAGGTAAAGCTGCATCTGCCGCAACGCGGCGAGCAAGCGCGGCTGTTGGAGCTGTGCCGTCAGAACGCCGCCGAGCATTTGGCATCGCGGTTGGGGCTTGGTGGGCGCGAAAGCGCCGCGCTGGACGAGCTCGGTCGCCTGTTGGGGCTTGCTACGCCGCCTGCCTATATTGAGTGTTATGATATTTCCAACCAAAATGGCACCGATACGGTGGCAGGTATGGTGGTATATGAAAACGGTAAGCCGCAAAAAAGTGCCTATCGGCGGTTTGCGATCCGATCGGTTATCGGCCAGGACGACTATGCCGCCATGCAAGAGGTTTTGCGGCGGCGATTTGCGGAATATGCCGCGCACAAGGATGAAAACGAAGGCTTTGGGCGGTTGCCCGACGTCATTTTCCTTGATGGCGGCGAGGGGCATCTGCATGCAGGGCAAGCGGTGCTGGATGAGCTGGGTGTCACTGTGCCGCTGTTCGGTTTGGTGAAGGATTCGCATCACCGTACACGTGCGGTCACCGCACATCGCGGCGAGATCGCCATTCAGTCGAAGCGCGCGGTGTTTACGCTTTTGTCGGATATTCAAGAGGAAGTGCACCGCTTTGCGATTGGATATCATCGCAAAAAGCGAAAAAAGACCAGCATCCAAACAACGCTGACCACGATTCCTACGATTGGGGCGGTGCGCGCAAAGGAGCTGCTCAAGCGCTTCGGCTCGCTCAAAGCGATCCGCGAGGCCACCGCGCAGGAACTGCTCACCGTCAAGGGGATGACACAGCCTGCGGTGGACAGCCTGCTCGCTTGGTTTGCCGAACAAGTCGGATCGTAGCCATGTCGTTCTGTGGGCCAA